>JAKAYS010000171.1 GCA_021826695.1 Acidobacteriota bacterium
TGCAATCATCAGCAAGGAATGAGGATAACCGGGCAACGGGCAAGGTGTTTTGTGGAGATTGCCCCATTTTTTGGTCTGGTAAAGAGCCTATGAGCCTGGGGTTGTGCGAAAAGACCTTGCAAAGAACGCTTCATGTTGAAGAAACCCGAAAGCGGGTAGCAGATCGCCAGGGATTGCCTCCGGATAGCAATGAGCGAAATAGGTATACGGCTTGTTTCCCAACCGCGCCGCGTATCTGTTCGCAATATCTCAGTAAATGCCAAGTCGCAGAGATGGAATAGGTATGGCAGCACATCCCTCCTCAATACCAAAACTGTACAGCTCCGGGTTTAGTGGAGGCTTTGGGTTGGTCACAGACACGGACTGAGATGTTACATCCGAACGACTAGGAGGCAGCGAAAGCGGTCGTTCGGTAACTCTGATCATTATCTTGCCGGGAAGTCAAAACCATCGATCGTAAACCTAAATTGCATTAACTAATAGAAGCGTCACGCAAACTATAATTTTCTCAGCACACAGCCAGCTTGAGATGGCTTTTTTGGCCTTCATAATCACTCTTATCTTTCGATGTGTTCTGTGACCGATTTGACAGCAAATGCAATTGGAGAAATCAGGTTTTCATTCAGCTTTTCTATATCAATTGTTGCGGAATATTCGACAGGATTGGCGACCAGGGTGCCTCGATACCAGTTTCCCGCCCGCGGGAAAGAGAACTTCTCTTTAAGTCTGTCTGCCTGTTGATTATAGTCTAACTTTATCGAGTTACCGCCACTCCAAAACCAAGGCACCGCTGTGCATTTTCCTTGATTTGCCGTAAATAAGAAACCGAACTCAAACAATAAGCTATTATTTCTTGATCTAAATTTCCACCGATGATCTCTTTCGATAGCCTTGATCCGCTTCTTAGGTGCAACACTGTATTTTTCTTTGGCCAGATTTATTATGGTTTTTTGCAACGGATCGACAACCCGATCAAAAAATTCTTTTGCCGCTAAACGATACAATTTCTCAACATCATCAAGAAAGGTCTGCAGGTCTTCTGTGCCAGAAACAATGTTCTGCATTGACTCGATGAAAGCCTTGTCCTCGCTATCACCCCAATACAGGAACTCCATCTCGGGAGCATAGTTTAAGTAAATAGCGAATGCTTCTTGTTCTGTAGTCATAGGGAAGCCTCGAGATCGAGAATTTGAAAGTAGGATAGCTTATTTAGTAATTCTGATGCAGATTCTGATTCCCAGTCATTGCTTAAGTACCCTTTAATGATGCTTGATAGGTAAAGCCGAAGCCACTCGAATCCAAGCGCATCGCGATGGCTTCCAGCCTCCCGCCACAGTAAATCCGCCAGACGGATGTAGGAGAGAGTTACCCACTGCTGGGGATTTTCCGTGCTGCGCGTATAGCGCCCATCTGGGGTCAGGAAAATCCCATAATCGCGTCCCGCGGTGTTTCTACGCCAGGCTGAGCGATGCTGCTCGTAGCGACTTAGCTGATCTTGTCCTTCCTGTGTGACCTGCTTTGACTTCGCCTCGATCCATAAGCCCCAACTCTCCTCGGAATCTGCAGTTTTACCAGTGGCGAAGATGTCGACCCGCCCAAGATCCGAAGGTAGAGGGAATTCGGTGTGCACCTGAACGTTGGTCAGCTCCAGAAGATCGGCTCCCGCTTCGTTTAATAACGCACGGAGCAAGACCGTTCCGAAACGATGCGGCTTGTCCGGGTCAAGCAGCCAGGCGAGCATTCTGGTGTGCATCGTTTCGTGTAGCTGAGCAATGGATAAATCGCCCAGAAGCCCGAAAGGCATCATTATGGGATGATCCGTTGGCAGGCTGCTTGCAATGGCTTGGGCTCTCTTCACAAAGAAGTCACGCAGAGTTTGTAAATGCGAATCTAGTTTATCGGTGGTGGCGAGCCGAGTCTCAGACTTGACTGTCCTATCGCGCAAAAGCTCGTGGAGCAATTTGAGGCGCGCCTGATCAGTCCCGTAGGCGGTTAGATAGTCATTCACTGGACTAGTCCCTTATGCAGTTTCTTCACGTGGCTTTCTCCTGCAAAGTGAAGCCTCAACTCGGGAGTTGGCGACATAAACCCCGCAAGCAGATCTTGCGGAAAATATAGCAGATCATCGGCATGAGGCAAGGAGTTCCGATATAATCAGCGTAACCGTAGAATATCCGCCTATCTGGCTAGGGAGGGCTGGAAAGACTTCCGATTTACCCCAGATTGCCCCCAGCAGCTGCCCTGCAATGGCCCCCACCGAATCCGCGTCGCCCGGATGGTTGGCTGCTTGAAGGATACCAGTTCTAAAATCTGGTGCAGCCAAGCCGAGATATACCGCGATTGCGAGTATTTCCTCGGCTACCCAGCCTGCCCCGAGATCCGGGATTGCCAGTTCCCATGGAACCCCCTTGTCCACAAGATCCTGCGCGACTAGGACGGACTCGCGGATTGGCGCACCAGTATCCCCGAGTTTTTCGAGGAACTGCATTGTTTCTGGTACCGCATCGTTGATCGATACACCTAGGGTAACTTGGCGTATCAACACGGCAAAGAAGCCTGCGGTCAAATAGCCGCAAGGGTTCCCATGAGTAAGTTGTGCCGCCTGGCTGGCTACGACGAACGTTCTTCGCAGGTCCCATTCGTTGGGGTGCAACGCAGCCCAGAAACCAATTGGCGCGACCCGCATCAATCCACCACAGCCTTTACTGTCATTGACGACCGGCATTCCCAGATCGGTCGCCTCCATCAAGGCTCGCAAGCAAGTGCGCCCTGGCCCCATACGCTGATGCAAAACTGGTTTGTCAAGCAGGAATCCCTCGTTGCAATAGGTGTCGGGAGGAATACGACTTGGCAGCTTCTGGGTGGCAAACCAACGGAGGTAGGCCTTGTGCAGGGCTATCAGTAGAGGTTCCCCGGTTTTGGCATGGAGGATAAGTGCTTCTGCCGTGAACAGTGTCATCTGAGTATCGTCGGTAAACCGGCCCATGCCATCGGGGTGGACAAATCTCTGCACACCGGTGGATCCCCAACGCTGAAGGCGCTCCTCTTTGGACAAGAACTCTATGGGCTCTCCCAGCGCATCGCCAATGGCCCCGCCAAGGAAGCCGCCCCAAATGCGATCGGTGATGTCGAGGGTCATGGGATATTTGCCTTCGGAGCTGCGATGTCTGGTCGGGTCTCTCTGGGCCGCCGAGCGTAATACTGGGCCATAACCGCAGTCGTTTCGCGGAGCGATTTTACCAGCCCTGGTGGCCCTAGTACCTTCAGACCGGTGCCGAAGCTCAGAATCCACCAGCGAAGGGCGTCTGAGTCCTCGACTTCGGCGCGAAATGTCACCCAGGTCCTCCCCCGGGACTCTATCGTCTGATGGGCACCAATAGGACGCTCCTCCAACAGGTGAGCAATCTCCCGACTGGCCTTGACCCTCAGAGTGATACGCGAGCCCGGCTCGGCAAAGCGAAGATTGGTTTGGGCGAAAGTCTGCAGGGAGAAATCCATGGGTATTTCCTGGGCAGACGCTTTTTGCAGCCGTACTTTGCTCATGCGATGGCAGGCATAGAGCAACGGGGTCTCCCGCTCATGATGGTAGGCTACCAGGTACAACGTCCCCTCCTGGAGCACGACACCCCAAGGACTGACGCGGTGCTCCTTGCCGTCCACCTGTCCCTGCGCATGGTAGGTGAACGCTAGCCGGCAGCGGCTTTCCAAGGCTTCCAGGATCTGGGAAAGGGTCCAATCCGACAGTTTGGGTGGCGATTGCACGCTAGAAGAAAGCACGGTCACCCGATGGCGCCAGTCACGCAATGAGGACTCGGCCAGGGCTCGCTCCGCATCCCGTTGGTAGCGCTGCCAGTTCTCCAGCAAGGCAGGTGGAAAAATCGGCCGAAGGGTCTCGTGGGCCATAAGCAGGGCTAGCGCCGTCAGGCTGTCCATGCGCGGGATCTGTATGCTCTCTCGATCCGTCTGCCAGAACCATCCCTGCGGCCGGGACTCATCCGAGATCAGCGGAAAGAAACGACTGAGCCAATGGAGATCGCGCTCAATGGTGCGCCGGGTGGTTTCGATGCCTTGCTGGGACAAGACACGCTGGAGCTGTCCAACACTCCGTCGGCCATGCCGACTACCAGAGAGTTGCTGCAGTATCTGGAACCGCCGAAAAAACTGGATTTCCTCACGCACGAGACGCCGACTCCTAGCCGTTCGTATGCGACGATTATGGTCGCATTCCGAGGTCAGTATAGCACCCAGGACATTGCAGGAGAGTAGATCATGCCTAGGAAACCCGCACCACAGGCCGTGCAAGACACCGACTGGGATCTCGAGGAAGATATCGCTTTTTGGCCCACTTGGGGGTTGGATCCGGATCCGCTGGAACCCTGGGTTCGGTATTGGGGTCTGCGTATCCTCCGTCTGCGCGGCCGACAGATGGGCGCTCACTGGTGGTTGATGCAGGATCGCCAACTCATGACCCTGTTGGAGTGGACGGAAGAGGAATACACAGAGGCCACGGTGACTCGTAGGCTGCGCCGAGTCATCGAGGAATTGCGCGGACTGCCAAAGCCGGAAGAGCGTGGAGCGCCCATCTTCCTCAATGTGGCGCGCCTCGCATCCCGACTGGAGCTCACTCTGGCCGAGCAACGAATCGTGCTCCTGGCGGCCTTGGCTGAGACCTACGATACGCTCTCTGCGGTACTCGATGAGCTCAATGAGTGGACCGTTGACCGGGTAGCGGTACTCTTGGCTGAAGCCTTGGAGCTGGACACGGCACAGGTCCACCAGGCACTTCTTCCCCACTCGGTTCTGCGTAGCTGCGGCCTATTGCAGGACCTGTCGCGGGAGGACCTGCGGCTCATGCCGGGAATGGCATCATTACTCTTGCAGGAGCACGAAAACGAGGACGCGCTTTTCGCGCCCCTCTTCCAGCCTTTGTCCTCGAGCACGCTGGAATTGGAGGATTTCCCACACCTGACCGCGCACAGCGAACGGTTGATGGCCCTGTTGGAAGGAGCCTGGCGAGAGGACGAGCCAGGTATTCATCTCTTACTCCACGGTGCACCTGGTACCGGTAAAACCGAATACGCACTCGCCTTGGCCAAGGCCTTACAGGCCTCCATGGTAGAAGTCCGTAGTCAGGACGCAGAGCAGAACCCTATCGAGGGTGACGACCGCTTCAAGGCCTACGCCCTCAGTCAGCGCGCTTTGGGAAGGCAACCACGCAGTCTCATTCTCTTCGATGAGGTGGAAGATGTCTTTGTACCCTCCCTGTTCCCGTGGACACCGCGAGTGGGGGCACACAAGGGGTGGACCAACCGGTTGCTGGAGAGAGCCAAGGTTCCTACGATCTGGATCTTCAATTCCGTCGAGGGAATAGATCCAGCCTATCGGCGCAGGATGATCTACGAGCTCGAGTTCACCGCATCACCGAAAGTGGTCCGTCAGCGGATCATCGCCCGGCAGATCCAGGATTTTGCGATACCCGAGGAACAGATTGTACAGTGGGCGAAGGAGTCGAGTCTCACGCCGGGCTCCGTGCAGCAGGCAGCACGTGCAGTACGGCTCATGGGTATTGCGGCAAGCCCTGCACCCATCCAGACCTTGGAAACGCTGTTGGAACAGCGAGGCCATGATTTCTCACGCAGACCGTCGCTGGAGTTTGATATTGATCTGCTCGAATGCGGCCAGGACTTGTCAACCGTACTACAGCAGCTCCGGGACCTACCGGACACACGTCTTCTGCTTCATGGACCATCGGGAACGGGCAAAACTGCCTTCGCCCATCACATTGCCGAAGTTCTAGGCAAAGAGATGCATCCATGCCTAGCTTCCGATATTCTCGGGCAATACGTGGGCGAAACCGAGCAAAACATCGCCGCCGCTTTTCGTCACGCAAGGGGCAGTGTGCTCTTCCTGGATGAGGTGGACAGTTTTCTTTCCTCCAGGGAGTATGCCACGCATCCGTGGGAAATCTCTGCGGTCAATGAGATCTTGCAGCAGATGGACTCGTTCCGAGGGACGCTGATCATGGCGACAAACCTTGTCCGCAGATTGGATAGCGCCGTGTTTCGGCGCTTCGATTGGATGTTGGCGTTTCAAACCCCGGGTCAACAAATGCAGGAACGAATCCTGCGACACCTTTTACGATCCCTGCAGATGCCGGTTGAGGAAGCCGACCTTCAGGTTTTATCGGAGAAGGCATTACCCATCAACTTGGCCGTTGCCGATTCGGTCTATCGGCGAATGAAACGACAAGCCTACATGAGCTTCGGGGTGCTTTTAGATACCCTGGTTTCTGTATGCGCAAACAGCAACCGAGACGGTTATCGAAAAGTTGGGTTTTAGGCCGTTAGCTTGTTTTCTCTTACCAACAGAAGGAGAGTAGCATGAATATGCAGATTGAATCGATAGATGTGACGTGGATTGTCAAGTCCGATATGCAGGCCTCATTCTATCGCGGGGAGGCCATTAGTGTGAATAACCAAGACAATGGACATTTGGCCATTCGTTTTATCCTAAAAAATGTAAGGGATCTTGGAGAGGATCCTTTTGAGGTGATCCTCAACTTGCAAGAATCCGATAGAAGATTCTTTTTTCAGGCCGATTGCTATGATAATCCAGAAGAGCAATATCCTCTTCGCTTGCTACGATCCGACGAAGGGGATGAACTTTTGCTCATCTGCGACGACGAAGGAGAGCAAATATTTTTCTCTCTTTGCTGAACAGAAAAACGTAGATCACGATGCCTATCGTAATAATCGCGATGGCATCGTTATAAAAAGATCTATATGGGTTAGCAAATGGACATAGAATGAGCGGTTTTTGATAAGTTCTCAAAAAGCTAAAAATCATGCCGCCCCCTTCGTGACCCTACCTATTCCTGCGGCGATACAAATCTGCCTGAGCGGACGCGACTAAACGTCCGCTTCCAGTCTTTTGCTGCCCAAACGACTTGTCATCCGCAGTCTCCGCCGGTACCCCGTCAGAATACCGTTGCTCAGCCTTGTCGTCGAGAAAGTATTGCGATCGGCGTCACCCCAGCTCAACATCGTCGCG
>JAKAYS010000018.1 GCA_021826695.1 Acidobacteriota bacterium
TTGAGTGGGTGCAGGACCGCCAGGGCTATTTCTGGAAGGAAGAAATGGTGAACGAGCGTCTGGAAGAGATATTGAAAGAGAGCTTCGCGGACGTCGTTCATTATGCTCAAACGCATGACGTGAATAACAGAATTGCCGCGTATATGCTGGCCATAGATCGTGTGGCGGGAGTGATCCGCCAACGCGGTTTTTACGCATAGAGCATGCAGATAATGTTATAAACAACGCTGTCCAGTGGTTCGGCGGTTTGTTGTCTGAGTTTGGAAACGGATCCGCAGCACCGAGACAATGAGGGCAACGGATACAGGCCGTGAAAGCATCCAACTGGATTGCTGTGAGGTTCCACCGTTAAGAGATGATTTTCGCACTGTTATGACATACCACACTTTGGCATAGACCTCCATTTCCAGAGTTGTGGATGCTCTGCTACCATGGTGTGACGCAACGATTTCAATCTGCGAACCATCCCTTCAGTTCCTCGCTTAAGGAGGGTCCAACAGAAGGAGATTTCCGCAGATGCATGTACATTTGATCAACCCTAGCGATTCCTCATTCGGAATCGGAGTCATCACTCCGCGCTGGCTGTATGTATTGGCCGCAGCTACCCCCGCGAAATACGGCGACCCTCTCATCACCGATGAAACGCTGGAGCAGTTCCAGCCGGACAGTATCGAGCCTGGCGACATTGTCGGCATCGGCATTCACACAGGCAATGCCCTGCGCGGCA
Organism: Acidobacteriota bacterium; assembly: GCA_021826695.1. GTDB lineage: Bacteria > Acidobacteriota > Terriglobia > Terriglobales > Acidobacteriaceae > JAKAAZ01. Next base: position 728 of record JAKAYS010000018.1, read on the forward strand.
TGGAGTTGGGACGCGTGGCGCGGGAACGCGGCGCTTATGTTGTTTATGGTGGCATCCACGCCACTCTGTATCCCGAAGAGGCCATGGAGTTGGGCGGCGCTCATGTCGTCGTCAAAGGCGACGGCGATGTGATCTGGGGCAAAGCGATCGCGGACATACTCGCTGGGACCGCCCAGAAAGTTTATGACGGTGGGCGTATTTCTGGAGATCAGTTTGTTCCTGCACGCTGGGACCTGGCGCCGCGCGACCGGTATATGTGGGCCTCGGTGCAGACGGTGCGCGGCTGCCCGAAGCATTGTTCGTTCTGCTCCGTATGGCGCACGGACGGCCAGAAACCGCGTCCGCGTACCTCCGATGTCGTGGTGCGGGAGATTATCGACTTGCGCCGTCGAGGCTTTCGCTTCATTGCGCTGGCGGACGACAATTTCTATCCGGTGAGCCTCGAAGACCTTCGCCTGGCGAAGCAGCAGGGCAATACGGCGCGAGTGGAGGAGCTGGAGGGTATCCGTTCCGAGCGTTTTGAATTGATGGACAAACTGTCGAAACTCCCCCGCGACATGGTGTTTTTCACGCAGATCACCATGGAAGCTGGCGAAGATGTGCAGTTTTTGGATGCGATGCGCAAAGCCAACATCAAAGGCGCCCTGGTGGGCGTCGAGTCGGCCACAGCGGAAGGGTTGAAGGCCGTGTTCAAAGACTTCAACCTCTCCGGCGATAACCTGGTCAAGAGGCTACAGACGTTCAAAGAGCATGGGGTCCACGTTCTGGGATCGTTCATCTTTGGGCTGCCGACGGACCGTCCGGACACGTTTGCCGCAACGGCGGAGCTGGCAAAGAAAGCGGGCATCACCTTTGCGCAATTTGTAATGCTAACTCCTTTTCCTGGGACTATCGATTTCGATCGATGGGAAAAGGGCCTGGGCGAGAATGTGATGCATGTTGGCGGCGTTCCGATCACCCGTCACTGGTTGATCCCAGCAGAGATCCGGCCCAAGATGTTCAGCCCGCACAGCACCATGACAACGGACGAAATCCGCGAGCGCACGCAAGGCGTCTGGGACGATTTTTATAGTATGCCTGAAATCTGGAAGCGGTCGAGATGTGTACCCACGCTGCGAGGTCGCCTGGCTTTTCTTTTCACCTCGAAACTCTATCGGCAAATGTATGCGAACACCGGAATCTCCACCGACAGCGCGCGACGTCAGAAGGCAACGCGCATGGCGCGCTGGCTGGCCATTCCAACCCGCAAACTTTTTGATGCGAAGCCTATGCCGGAATTGAAAATGCCGGAGATGGAGTTCGGTTCGGCGGCCCTGTTTCCAATTCTGTAGCTTCTGTAGCGCTGTTGTCTGGCTGAGATGACTGCTAGCCGATGACGCGGCGCAAAAAGCCGCGAATACCGACTGATCCCAGCAGCAGCAGCGAGAGAGCGAGCGCCGCAAGGATGAGCCACGATGGCATGTGTGGCAGTGCGGGTGTGAGCGCGGCGCGCAGCCCCTCGCTCATATACACAATAGGATTGAATAGCACTGCGTACTGCAGCCAGCGCACGTGAGAGAGCAGCGCCCACGGATAGTACACGCAGCCGAGAAACGTAATCGGCACAACCACAACGGAAAAAATCAAGCCGATCTGTCGCGGCTCGACCGATGTGCCAATGGTGAGGCCCAATGCGCCGGAGACCAGGCTGGACAGCACGATCACAGCTCCCAGCAGCAAGTAGCTGCCGATATGAACATGGACCGGTTGCGCGGGAATGAAGTAGGCCAGTGGAAATACGATGAGAGCCGACAGAATGCTCTGCAGGGCGCTGAAGCAGATCTTTTCCATCGCTACGCCGGCCACGGGTAGAGGACACATGACTCGGTCGTCGATTTCGCGCGTGATGCCGAACTCTGTCGAAAGCGGCAGAGCGACTGCAGCGATGCCTGTAAACATGATTGCGACGGCCATCAGTCCGGGAAGCAGCACAGTGCCGAAGTTCATCGCGCCGGAGGCGGACGTGCTGCCAAAACTTTGTCCAATGCGGGGGAAGATATAAGTAAAGACAAAAAGGAACAGCAGTGGATTCATTGCCACGCGGATGATAAAAGGGCCGATTTCGCGCCGTAGCACGCGAAAATCCCGGAGCATGAGTCCCCAAAAAGCGTGGAGATAAAGCTTGGCTGTATCGGAGACCGGGGACGATTCGCTTTGTTGCGGGATGCTGGCGGAACTATTCACGCAACTCTCTCCCGGTCAGGTGGATGAAGACGGTCTCCAGAGATGGTTCGGAGATGGAAATGTCGCGCAGCCCATAGGCTTGTGCGGCTGTCACGAGAGTGGGTAAAAGGCCTTCCGCGCCATGTGCGTAGATTCGCACGCCCTTTGGGGTGCTCTCTACGGAGCTGACATCCGGAACTTTCCGCAGTTGCGCGGCGAGTTCTTCGCGTTGCTCGATGCGATGCACATCCAGTCCGTAGACGGTCTGGATGCCAAGCCCATTCTTGAGCTGCTCCGGTGTGTCTTCGACCAGGATCTTTCCATGATCGATGATCGCGACGCGATCGCACAGGGCCTCCGCTTCCTCCATGTAATGCGTGGTCATCATGACGGTGATCCCCTGGTCTTTCAAGGCCCGAATGGCCTCCCACATCGCGAGGCGGCTTTGTGGATCGAGCCCGGCGCTCGGTTCGTCCAGAAACAGCACGGACGGTCGATGGGCGATGGCCCGCGCAACGAGCAGCCGTTGCGCAAGACCACCGGACAATTCAGAAGGCATCGCGGAGGCGCGTTCGGTCAGACGAAACTGGGCCAGCAATTCCTGGGCGCGGGATTTGGAGTTGGAATCGCTCATGCCAAAGTATCGGCAATGAAAAAAGAGATTTTCAAACGCGGTAAGGGAGCGGTCGAGCGTGTTGTACTGCGGGACTACCCCGATGTTCCTTCGCGCAAGCGCGGGCCTGGCGACCACATCGCATCCGGCAATCGACACCAGGCCGGAAGTTGGCAGCGCACGGGTGGTACAGATGCTGATAGTCGTGGTTTTACCGGCGCCATTTGGGCCAAGCAGGCCGAAGATGCCACCTTCCGGCACCGCCAGATCGATGCCACCGACAGCCGTGACGCGCTGCTTCGCGTCATAGACCTTCGTCAATCTTTCAACTGATACGATCATCCGATTTTGTAGGCGCGGAACAGCGACGCCGCACAGTATCCAGGTCGCTGCCATAGTGTAACAAGACGCATGGAGCAACCAGAGACTCTATGCAGTACACAGTCGGTGGACCGTTGCGGTGGGGGAAAAGGAAAAACTATGCAATCGCTTTGTTGCCGTAGTCTTCCTGCGCTTTGGACGAGACCGGAACCGGTGTCAACTCTGTGGGTTCCTGTTGAGGCTTCTCGATTTCCCAGGCGTGCAGGAGACGCATCTTTTCCAGGGAATAGGGAAATTGAGTTCCGCAGTCCAGACATACCTTGTAGCTATGTTTCCGAATGGTGAATGGGCGAGTAAGATTACCGTGGCAGCAACCAAAAAACAATTCATAAAAGAAGTTATAAATTGCCTCTAACCAAGCCATATGTATTTTCGCAAGCAAACTACGCTCGAATGTCGTAGTTGCCTGGCCTCCCGATGCGATTCGTAAGGAGAACGCAATCGCTAGAATATATAGATGCAAACGGCTGGATGAAGTTATGGATACCCTGTAGATTTTTTTGGGACCCATCTAAGTTGTTGATTAATCTAAGTGTATAAATTCTAACTTTACAATAAATGACCCTCGATCCCGATTTACAACCTGATCGCAACCTTGCCAATGTGCTGTGCCGTTTCCAGATAACGATAGGCGGCAACTGTTTCAGCAAACGGAAATACCTTGTCGATCACAGGCTTCAGCTTGTGAACTTCGATTGCACGATTCATGGCCGTAAACATGGCGCGCGATCCAACATGGATCCCGACAATATGAATCTGGCGCATCAGGATGGGGACCAGCGATAACTTGTCCTCTATACCGGAGAGCACGCCGATCTGTGCGATCGTTCCTCCCATGCGCACCGCTTTGATGGATTCGCTGAACGTACCGGAGCCACCCACTTCGACGATAACTTCGGCCCCTTCGCCGCCAGTATTTTCTTTTACCCAGGTGGCCCAATCCGGGTGCTGTTTGTAATTCAAACCCTCGTCCAGCCCCAGTTTTTTCGCTCTGGAAAGCTTCTCATCGCTGCTCGATGTCCCCAGCACGCGTGCTCCCGCTAGCTTGGCGAACTGGAGCGCAAAGATGGAAACACCGCCGGTCCCCTGAATGACGACGGTGTCTCCGGCCTTCACGGAAGAAGCAGTGAACAGAGCGTTCCATGCTGTCAACGCAGCGCATGGCAGGGTGGAGGCTTCTTCATAGGTCAGGTGCGCGGGGAAATGAATGACGCCGTTCTCCGGGAGCACGACATACTCAGCCAGCATGCCATCGATGTCTCCTCCCATCGCGCCGCGAATCTTCTGCGCGGACGGAGCGCCATCCTGCCAATTCCTAGCGAACAGTCCAGCGACGCGGTCGCCCAATCGCACTCGTGTCACGCCATCGCCAATGGCTACCACTTCTCCCGCGCCATCGGAGAGCGGAATACGCGGCATGCGCAGCTTCGGATCGTAATGACCGCGGACCATCATTAAATCGCGATAATTCAGCGAAGCCGCGCGCACGCGTAGCAATACCTCCCCGGGGCCGGGTTTGGGATCTGCGATTTGCACGGGCTGGAGATAGTCCAACCCAAACTGAGAAATCTGATATGCCTGCATGTGCGTGCTCCTAAAGGAAATCTGGGCGGACGGATCGGCCTATTTCACCAGATGCGCGATTTAAAGCGTGTGATCCAGGCCTCAATCCGCTACTCTATATATATGGCGCGTGGATGGGAAAGCAAATCGGTTGAAGACCAGATAGAAGAGCAAGTTGAGCAACGAGCCGAGGCCGCGAAAGCGGTTTCCAAAAAAGCGGTGACGGATGCCAACGCGGTGCAGTCTCGCGCCCGGCAGGTTCTGAACCTGAAGCGGGAGCGAATTTTAGCGGAAAAAACCAGTCATCCGGTGCGGCGCGCCGCGCTGCAATCTGCCTTGCAGGAGATCGAAGCGGAACTGCTGCAGTTGGCCTGATTGCTGGCGCAGCCATCAAGCCGCTAGTCCCGCTAGTCTTTGTGTCGATGAAATAGAAGCGAATTTGCCTGGTCGATTGTGGTCATCAGGACTTGCGCGATATTGACATGGGCCGGGCGGGTGACCGCCCAAACGATAGCGTCGGCGACATCTTCCGGTTGCAGCGGAGTAATGTCCCGATACACCTTGGCCGCGCGCTCTTTGTCTCCGCGAAAACGCACTTCGCTGAACTCCGTCTCGACCATACCTGCATCAACCGTTGTCACGCGAACCGGCGTGCCCAGCATTTCCTGCCGCAGGCCTTCCGTAACGCGAAATTCGGCGGCCTTGGTGGCGCAATATACCGCGCCGTTGGGGTACGCCAGATGTGCCGCCGTCGAGCCGAGGTTGACGACATGACCGGCGCCTCGCTCGATCATGCCAGGAACAACGGCGCGCGTGACATACAGCAGTCCCTTTACGTTGGTGTCGATCATTTCCTCCCAGTCCTGAATGTCCCCTTCATGCAGCTTTGAGAGTCCGCGGCTGAGGCCTGCATTGTTGACCAGGACCTGAATGGCACGCCATTGTTCCGGGAGACCGTCGAGTACGCGCTGTACTTGCTCGCGGTAGCGGACATCGAGAGCCACATTCAATACCTCTGGAGAACCGGCCTGTTTGAGGGAAGGGGTCATTGCTTCGAGGCGATCCATGCGGCGGGCGGCTAGCAGAAGGCGCGCACCTTCTTGTGCGAACCGTTGGGCACAGGCCGCACCAATACCTGCGCTTGCGCCGGTAATAAAAACGATCTTGCCAGCTAGTTTCATATTGCTCCTATATGTCACCATTCTTGTTACAAATACTTCTTCGAGGTTATTTCAGCCATGCGGTATTGACCGACAGCCCAATCCGTCAGTTCCATGCCGCTTTCGATGGCTGCGTTGAACTGTTCCTGTAAATAATCTGCAAGTCCCAATCGAACTCCGGCTGCCGCGGCCGCTTCGCGCAGCAATCGCGTGTCTTTTGCGCCCAGGGCAACGGTCGCGCCCGGCTGTTCTGGAGGATGCAGCATGACTTTTCCATAGTTGCCATACATGGGTGACTGGAACAGCGCCTCATTGATTGTTTCCAAAAACAATTCAGGGTCGAGACCTGCGGCGGAAGCAAAGACGAATGCCTCGCTCAACGATTGCACCATGGAGGTAATCAGCATGTTGCCTGCGAGCTTGAAAGCGTGCGCCTGCCATGGCGCATTACCGATGACCGTGACACCGCGTCCCATAGTTAGCAGCAAAGGCCGGACGCGATCGAGAGTCTGGGAATCACCTGCTGCGACGATCCAAAGCCTGCCCGCTGCGGCGACATTTGGTCGACCGAAAACTGGTGCTGCCACGTAATGCTGGCCCAATTCGGCATGGCTTATCGCGAGGCGCTGCGACAGAGCAACGCTCAAGGTGCCGAGCGAGATGTGGATAGAATTTTTCGGTAGCCAGGCGAGCAACCCTTGAGATCCATCGACCACGGCCTCCGTAGATACATCATCAGCCAGCATCGTGCAAGCGACATCGCAGTTTGATACTGCTGCCTGAATGGATGGAGCAAAGCTCGCAGAAGAAAGCCCAAGTGTATCGAGAGACTTTGGAGTCCGATTCCACACCGACAGGCTGTGGCCAGAGCGCAGCAACAGGCCTGCGATGGGTGCGCCCATTTTTCCGAGACCGAGAAAAGCAATTTTCATAGGAGGGATGAGTGCTCGATTCTGCAATCTCTATTGTCCATGACAGATAGGTGGAAAACAAAAAGCCCATCCTGCCAGAACGGAGCAGGATGAGCTCGCTATAAATTCTGGTTATGAGATGAAGTGTGTCGGCTATTTGCTGCCCACGACGAGAACGACAAAACTATTGGGCACCATCGTCGGTCTTGGGTGCGGGTTGGCTGTGGTTGCAGTTGGCCGAGTGCCAAATTCCGCCGTCACCAGGTAGAGCGTTCCGTTGGAGGCGTCGAGCGCCATGGTGCGTGCTCCGCGCTGTGTCGGCACGGTTTCGACTGGCGCATAGCTGTCTGCCGACTTCTGCTGGATGACGGTCAGCGTTCCGTCACCGCCGTTGGGACTGAATACCAACTGCCGCTTTGCGTCGTAGCGGGTGGCGTCCGGGCCTTTTCCGATAGCTGGCGTTGCTATAACGTGGCCATCGTGGCTGTCCAATATGACCATCACGTTGTTATCGCAGACGGAGAACAAACGGTGGCGCGCGCGGTCGATGGCGAGGCCGCTGGGAGAATCGCACGGGGCAATCGGCCATGTTGCGGTGGTCTTCAGGGTTTGCGAGTCAATACGCACGACCTGGTTTTTGTCCTCAATGTTGACATAAACGTTTCCCGCTGCGTCGGATTGCGCGAACTCCGGCTTTCCGGGCAATGGAATTGTCTTGAGTACGGAATTGTTACTTGTATCGATGGCGGTTGCGGACTGGCTGCGTCCGTTGAAGGCGAAGACGCGCTTTGTTGCCGGATCGAAGAGAATGGCGTCAGGATTCTTTTCCGCGGGGATGTTCGCGACCACTTTCAATGTTGCGCGGTCGAAGACTCGGACCGTGTTGGCCATGCCGTCGCTGATGTAGCCATACTTGCCGTTGCTGTTCAGCGCGACGCCATGCACGCCACTCATGCCGCCCATCTCCGAGATCAGCTTGCCCGTTTGGGTATCGACGACCTGTACGCGGGTGCCACGCGCAATATAGAGGCGATGGGCCGCAGGATCGACCTTAAGATAGTCCCACCAGCCATCTCCGCCAATGTGCCACGTCTTCTGTAGGTGGAATTGAGGTGTCTGGGCAAACGCTGCGCAACACATCAGACCTATTGATGCTGTCAATAAGATGGAGCGTTGCAGGTCACGCATCTTTATTTGAAAATTCATTGCAGGTATCTCCTGGGAGTGCAACGTTGTTATACGCCAGACGTCTGAAAGAATTCTGAAGGGGTGCTGGTTTCTAAAGATTCAGGCCCTTTCAGAAGGCGGCTGGTCGCTGATACACTACCTCTACCCATCAATGTGGGGCTATAGCTCAGTCTGGGAGAGCGCGTCGTTCGCAACGACGAGGTCGTCGGTTCGAGCCCGACTAGCTCCACCAAAAACAATCCATTGATTAGGGATGGCCGTCCATCTGCACCGCTCCAGTCCATGCATGCGCCAATTGAGATGGAAGCGATCCGCAGCCGTCTTTAAGTGTTGAAGATACCAGGTACAAAACCGCTCTCTCCGTGCGATGATTTATTGCATGAAGATTGGTTCCCGAAGCGCGCCCCTCTTCGGCAGCTATAGTGCTGCCTCCGCCTCGTTTAACCTTTTCCTGATGACGCTTGTCTTGCTGGGTGGCACATTCGCTGCTTCTGCCGCGAAAAAGAAGGCTTCCGTGGCTGCGCCAACTCAAACAGTACTCAAAACTCCTATCGTGTTGCATGTGGACATGACGGATGCGCCACGGCATCTGATTCACATACAGGAGACGATCCCGGTGAGTGCGGGCCCAATGGTGATCGAGTACCCGGAGTGGATTCCTGGGAACCATCGGCCTACTGGGCCTATCGATAACGTGGCGGGACTGTTTGTTCGCGCAAATGGCCAGCTTCTAACTTGGCGACGCGATGAGGTGGACATGTACGGCGTCCACGTTGACGTGCCCAAGGGTGTCAGCACTCTGGCTGTGGACTTCGACTTTCTGGTTGCGCCCGGTGGAACAGGAGCGGGCGAAGATCGCTCCACAAGCAAAAATCTGGCTGTGCTGGAATGGAACTCGGTGGTGATGTATCCAGCAGGCATACCGGTGCGCAACATTCCGATTACGCCTTCAATCACGTTGCCAGCGGGATGGGGCTTCGGTACTGCGTTGACATTCGCGGGACAGGGTCCTGGCACGGGCGCTTCGCGTCCAGCGTCCGGCGATGCTGCCACCAGCAGTTCAGCCAGCAACGACGCTTCGTTCGCTACGGTTTCGGTGGCGCAGCTTGTGGACTCGCCGATCATTATGGGACGTTATTTCCGGGAGTTTCCGCTCGCGCAAGGGGTGAAACCGAATCATTATCTTGACGTTGCCGCCGATGCGCCACAGGACCTGGAACTGAAACCGGCAATGCTCGCCGCCGTGACGCAACTGGTGCATGAGGCAGGCACACTCTACGATTCGCGACATTACACGACCTATCACTTTCTGTTGAGCCTGAGCGACGAGATCCGCGGGGAAGGTCTGGAACACCATCAGTCCAGCGACAACGGCGTAAGCGAAAAAGGATTCTCCGATCCCAAGATGGCCATGCTGGATGGCGATCTGTTGTCGCATGAATACACGCATTCCTGGAACGGCAAATATCGCAGACCCGTTGGACTGGCCACGCCGGACTTCAAAACGCCCATGCGCGGCGACCTGCTGTGGGTATATGAAGGCATGACGCAATACTGGGGCGGCGTGCTGGCAGCGCGCAGCGGGCTATGGACTCCACAGCAGTATCGCGATGCGCTGGCGCTGACGGCGGCCAACATGGACAATCGTCCCGGCCGCACCTGGCGCAATGTAGAGGACACGGCAATTGCGGCGCAGATCCTGCGCGGCGGCAGCCCGTGGTGGAGCAACTGGCGGCTCAGTCAGGATTATTACCCGGAAGGCGAACTGATCTGGCTGGATGCCGACACGACCATCCGCACCCTGACGCACAATCAAAAGTCTCTGGACGATTTTGCGGCGTTGTTCCTCGGTGTCGGCGGCAACACTGGGCCGATCACGCTGCCATACAACTTCGACGATCTGGTGACGGGGCTGAACAAAGTTGTCCCCTACGACTGGCGCGGCTTTCTGACGGAACGCATCGAGTCTCATGCGGAAAATGCGCCACTGGGTGGCATCGAACACGGAGGCTACCAGTTGGTCTATACGGACCAGCCATCGGAGTTTGAGAAAGCGGCGCTCAGTCGGCGCGGTGGTGTTGATGCGTGGGAATCGCTCGGCATGCGGGTCGCGAAGACGGGCGACATTGCCGATGTGAGAATGTATTCGCTGTCGTACAAGGCGGGAATAGGGCCTGGCGAGAAGATCATTGCGGTGAATAATAAAGCCTACACCGATGCGCGCATGAAAGAAGCGATCCAGAGCGCGAAGTCCAGCAAAGGTCCCATTGAACTGATTGTTTCAAATACAGATGAATTTCAAGTGGTGCACCTGAATTACCACGATGGAGAAAAGTATCCGCATCTGGATCGCGTCAACAACCAGCCAGACCTGTTGGATGACATCATCAAGCCGCTGACGCCTGTCGTACCGCCGCCAGGGCCAGCGGCGGCCACAAGCAAGCCATAGATATTCCTCCAATTAGAATGGACTTGGCAGAACAATCCGGGGAGGGACGATGTCGCGTATCGTTCGCTGTTCGCTGATTCAGGCCGCTAACGTCGTAGCGGCCGAGAGGCCGCTGGAAGAAATCAAGCAGGCCATGATCGACAAGCATGTGGGCATGGTCCGTCAGGCGGCCGCGGCTGGAGCGCAGATTGTCTGCTTGCAGGAAATTTTCTACGGGCCATATTTCTGCGCGGAGCAGTCTACGCGCTGGTATGACTTTACCGAGCCAGTGCCGGACGGCCCGACGACGCAATTGATTCGCAAGCTGGCGAAGGAATTGCATATTGCGATCATCCTGCCAGTGTATGAAGTGGAGACGGAAGGCGTTTACTACAACACTGCGGCGGTCATTCACAACAACGGCGACTATCTGGGCAAGTATCGCAAGACGCACATCCCCCATGTGCAGCCTGGGTTTTGGGAGAAATATTATTTTCGTCCGGGCAACCTGGGCTACCCCGTGTTCGATCTCGGGTTCGCGAAAATTGGCGTATATATTTGCTATGATCGGCATTTTCCCGAAGGCGCGCGCGCCCTGGGACTGAACGGCGCGGAGATTGTTTTCAATCCGTCGGCGACGGTCGCAGGCTTGAGCGAGTATCTATGGAAGCTGGAGCAGCCAGCCCACGCGGCGGCGAATGGATACTTTGTTGGCGCGATCAATCGCATCGGCACCGAGGCGCCATGGAACATCGGCGAGTTTTACGGACAGAGCTATTTCTGCGATCCGCGTGGACAGATCTTCGCTCAGGCCTCGCGCGACAAAGATGAAGTGCTGACGGCGGACCTGGATTTGGACAAGATCGCAGAAGTTCGCAAGACTTGGCAGTTTTATCGCGACCGGCGACCTGAATTGTATGGCGATCTGGTCAAGCTGTGATCTCAGAAGACGTTGCGCATTGGGAGACTGTATCGCGATGATCGCTGCTGGCAGTGCATCGATTTGCAGCGATGATTGCTGATAGTTTGAAGAGGTTTGTAGGTCATGCAGAGCGTATTTCAGCAACATCCGGAAGTTGCCGAGCGATTTCCGGACCTACATCCGCCGCTGACCGCTCAGTCCGCGGTGATTGAGGCGAACCGATGCCTCTACTGCTTCGACGCGCCATGCACGGGGGCGTGTCCTACACACATCGATGTGCCGCGTTTTATCAAGAAAATTGCCAATGAGAATTTGCGTGGCTCGGCGCTGACGATTCTCGACGCGAACATTCTGGGCGCAAGTTGTTCCCACGTTTGTCCGGTACAGGTTTTGTGCGAAGGCGCGTGCGTGATGCATCATCATCACGAACCACCCATTAAAATTGCCTTGCTCCAGCGACACGCGATGGACGCTTTTTATGCAAGCGGAGCGGTGCTACCCAAAACATCCGCAGAAAGACGCAACGGAAAGATTGCCTGTATCGGGGCGGGTCCGGCCTCGCTGGCCTGCGCTGCGGAGTTGCGGCAGCGCGGCTACGACGTGACAGTCTTCGACCGGCATCGATTGCCAGGAGGATTGAACACTTATGGCGTCGCCGAATACAAGCTGCCAACGGCGGACAGCTTGCGCGAAATCGAACTGGTGGGCTCGCTCGGTGTGGACTTTCAATTTGGGACAGAGATTGCCGGAGAAGCAGCGTTTGCAAATCTGGAAAAAGAGTACGACGCAATTTTTCTTGGCGTCGGTTTGGGCGCAATGCATCGCCTGAGAATTCCCGGTGAGGACCATCCCGCGGTCATCGATGCGCTGGCGTTCATCGCGGGCTACAAGACGGCGGGAAGGCTTGCGGTCGGCAGACGCGTAGTTGTCGTCGGCGCAGGAAACACGGCCATCGATGCGGCGAACGCGGCGAAACGGCTGGGAGCGGAGGAAGTACAAATTCTCTATCGTCGCGTCGAAACGCACATGCCGGCCTTCGGCTTCGAGTACGAACATGCCAAGCAGGAGGGGGTGCGATTTCTGTGGCAGACGCAGCCGATTGCGATCCATGCTGATACGGACGGTGAGCTTCGCTCCATCGAATGCCTGCGTGTAGAACTGGCGCAAGATGGGACACCGCGCTCGATCGCCGGATCGAATTTTCACATCGAATGCGACATGGTGGTCCCGGCGATTGGACAATCTCCGCTGTTCGATTTGCTGACAGAATGTTACGGTGTGCGTGTGGAGCATGGCCGCGTTGTCGTGGATCGCGTTACCGGCCAAACCTCCAATCCAAAATATTTTGCGGGCGGCGATTGCGTGAACGGTGGGCGCGAAGTGGTGGACGCGGTTGCCGATGGCAAGCGTGCGGCCGTTGGCATTGCGAAAGTGCTGGAGTCTGCCCATGCCTGAATCCCCCAATCTTGCAGTAAATTTTGCCGGAGGAATCCGTTCTCCCAATCCATTCTGGCTGGCATCCGCGCCTCCCACCAATTGCGGCGAACAGGTGATGCGCGCCTTCGATGCGGGATGGGGCGGCGCGGTATGGAAGACGATTGGCGAGCCGGTAGTGAATGTGTCCTCGCGCTACTCCTCGATCGACTGGAATGGCCAGCGCATGATGGGGCTGAATAATATTGAGTTGATCTCCGATCGACCGGTGGAAGTGAACCTGCGCGAAATCTACGAAGTGAAAAAGCGTTACCCGAACCATGCAGTCATCGCTTCGTTGATGGTGGAATCGAAACGTGAAGCGTGGCACGATATCGTCGCGCGTTCTGAGGATGCTGGCGCAGACGGGTTGGAGCTGAACTTCGGCTGTCCGCATGGCATGAGCGAACGCGGCATGGGCAGCGCTGTCGGTCAGGTGCCGGAGTACACGGAGATGATTACCGGCTGGGTGAAGGAAAAGGCGCGCACACCGGTGCTGGTCAAGTTGACGCCGAACATCACGGACATTCGCACTGTGGCGCGCGCGGCCAAACGTGGCGGGGCCGATGGACTTTCCGCGATCAACACCATCAATTCAATTACTGGTATTGATCTGGATACGCTGGCGCCGCGTCCGAATGTGGATGGCTTTTCTTCCCACGGTGGATACTGCGGCCCCGCTGTGAAACCAATCGCGTTGAACATGGTGCAGCAGGTGCAGAGCGATCCGGAATCGCAATTGCCGCTGTCCGGCATCGGCGGAGTTGGAACGTGGAAGGACGCGGCGGAGTTTATCCTGCTGGGTTGTGGCACAGTGCAGGTATGCACAGCGGCCATGCATTATGGCTATCGCATCGTGGAAGACATGATCGACGGCCTGCAAAACTGGATGCGTCAAAAAGGTTACGTGACGATTGAAGATTTTCGTGGATTGAGCTTGCCACATGTGCGCGAGTGGAAAAATCTGAACCTGAATTACAAAATTGTCGCGCGCATCCATGAAGACAAGTGCATTGGTTGCGACCTCTGCTATACCGCTTGCTGGGACGGTGCGCACCAGTGCATTCACTTGGACCGCGTATCGGGTGTTAGAAACGGACACGTCGAAGCGCATACAAAGCCTGCGGAAGTGGAAGCAGCGAGTCGAGCAAAAATTACTGTCACGCCGATTGCGAAGCTGGACAAAGTTGCCGCCAACTCGCAGAACGTCGAGCCATATGCAACTCCGCTGGCGCGTATCCCGCGCGTGGATGAAACGGAGTGCGTTGGCTGCAACCTTTGCGCGCTGGTTTGTCCGGTGGAGAACTGCATCACGATGGAGCAGGTGGATAGTGGGCTCGCCCCGCAGAGTTGGGAAGAGCGGACTGCTGTTGTGGCTGGCACGGAAAAGAGTTGTTGATGGCACTGTTGATCAAAAGCGGCGCTGTCGTGACGGCGGAAAAGACATTTACCGCGGACATTCTGGTCGAAGGCGAAACCATCCGCGAGGTGCGCGCCGGAATTGCGCCGCAAGCTGTCCATACGGTCGTGGACGCGACGGGAATGTATGTGCTGCCGGGCGGCATCGATGTCCACACGCATCTTGACATGCCCTTCGGCGGCACCACTTCGAGCGACGATTTTGAGACTGGCACTCGCGCCGCGGCAGTTGGCGGGACCACGACGCTGGTCGATTTCGCGATCCAGGCGCGTGGGACAAAGATGCGCGCCGCGCTCGATACATGGTGGAAAAAATCTGAAGGGAAGGCGTGTATCGATTACGGCTTCCACATGATCGTGACCGACCTGGCAGATGCGGGCCTTGAAGACATGGACGATCTTGTGCGGGAAGGCGTCGCCAGCTTCAAGCTGTTCATGGCATATCCCAATGTGTTGATGGTGGACGATGCGACGATTTTTCGCGCATTGCGGCAGACTGCAAAGAACGGCGCTCTGATCTGTATGCACGCGGAAAATGGCAGCGCTATCGACGTGATTGTGCGGCAGGCACTGGCCGAAGGAAAGACCGCGCCCATCTATCATGCGTTGACGAGGCCGACCAGGGCGGAAGCGGAAGCGGTGCATCGTTCGATTGCGCTGGCGGAGATGGCCGGTGCTCCGGTGTACATCGTGCATCTTTCGTCGGAAGATGCGCTGAACCAGGTCCGCGAAGCGCGTGATCGCGGATTACCTGCGTTCGCGGAGACGTGTCCGCAGTATCTATTGCTGTCGATTGAAGACAACATGCCAAACAAGTCTTTTGAGGATGCGAAGTATGTCTTCACTCCCCCTTTGCGCGAGAAGAAAAATCAGCCGAAATTATGGGACGGATTGAAGCACGATCACTTGCAGGTGGTCTCCACGGACCACTGCCCGTTCTGCTTTGCGGACCAAAAACAGCTTGGCATCCACGACTTTACGAAGATTCCCAACGGTGGCCCCGGAGTGGAAAATCGTTTGCAGTTGATCCATCATTACGGCGTGAATTCCGGAAAATTGACTCTGAATCGTTTTGTTGAACTTGTCGCGACCTCGCCGGCGCGCATCTTCGGCATGTACCCGAAGAAGGGAGTGCTGGCCGCTGGCAGCGATGCGGACATCGTTGTGTGGGACCCGAATGCCGAGCACACCATCAGCGCGAAGACACACAACATGCGTGTCGATTATTCGATGTTTGAAGGGTTTCGCGTCACAGGCAACGCGCGTCAGGTATTTTCGCGCGGAGAACTTATCGTCGAGAACGGAAAATTTCTCGGCAAGCCAGGTCGCGGAAGATATTTGCGGCGTGCAGCACGCGGAGGCGCGTGGCAATAAGCCAGAATATGAATTCCAGAACATGAATTTAGGAGTAGGAATTATGACTACGTTGGAAGTGGAAGTCAGCACCGTTGCTTCGTATATCGCAGGACAGTGGGTTGCGCCGAAGAGCGTTGCGCCGCAGCCCGTCATCAACCCAGCCGATGGCAGCGCGATTGCGATGCTGCCCTATGCCAGCGCGGCGGACGTGGACCATGCTGCTCAAGTGGCGCACAAGGCGTTTCTGGAATGGAGGGACGTGCCGGTAGTAGACCGTGTGCAGCCGTTGTATCGCTACAAAACGCTGCTCGAAAAACATGCGCAGGAGATTGCCGATATTCTGACGCGCGAAAATGGCAAGACTGCCAATGACGCCATCATGGAAGTCAAGCGTGCCATCCAGATGGTCGAAGTGGCCTGTGGAATGCCCTCGCTGATGATGGGCGATTCGCTGAACGACGTGGCGAAGGGCATCGATTGCCACACCATCCGTCAGCCACTCGGCGTGTGCGCGGGTATTACGCCATTTAATTTTCCAGCAATGGTGCCGATGTGGATGTTCCCGTTTGCCATTGCCGCGGGGAATACATTCTTGTTGAAGCCTTCGGAGAAAGTTCCGATGACGCCGACGCGAACGGCGGAGTTGCTGATTGAGGCTGGGATTCCAGAAGGCGTGTTTCAACTGATCCACGGCGGCAGGGAAGTGGTGGAAGCGCTGTTGCATCATCCGCTGATCAAGGCGATTTCTTTTGTGGGATCGTCGCCGATTGCAAAGCTGGTCTACCAGACGGCAACGGCGCAAGGAAAGCGCGTACAGGCGCTTGGCGGCGCTAAGAACCACCTTGTCGTAATGCCAGATGCGGACCTTCCGAAGACCGTGGAAGCAATTCTCAGCTCCGCATTTGGCGCGGCGGGAGAGCGTTGTCTTGCGGGCAGCGTGGTGGTCCCTGTGGGCGATGTAGCTGGGCCGTTGCTGCAACTGTTGGTCGAGAAAACGCAGGCCCTACACGTCGGCGATGGATCGAAGGCAGGCGTGGACATGGGGCCGGTAATCAGTGCGGAGCACCGCAAGAAAATCCTTGGTTATATAGACAAGGGCGTCGAGGAAGGCGCAGTGCCGCTGTGCGACGGGCGCAAGGCGAACGGCGCCGACCCGAAAGGCTCATATGTCGGGCCGACCATTTTCGACAATGTGAAACCGGGAATGACCATTGCTCGCGAGGAGATTTTTGGGCCTGTGCTTTCTGTAATCCGCGCCAGGACGCTCGACGAAGCCATCGATGTGGTCAACGCTTCCGACTTCGGAAACACTACGACCATTTATACGCAGAGTGGCAAAGCCGCACGCGAGTACCAGGCACGTGTGGAAGTTGGTATGGTCGGCGTAAACATGGCGGTCTCCGCGCCGATGGCGTTTTTTCCGTTCGCGGGGTGGAAGAATTCGTTCTTTGGAGATTTGCACGCGCACGGAAAGGATGCGGTGTATTTCTACACCGAACAAAAAGTGCTGATGACGCGCTGGTTTTAGCTCAAAACGGGCGACGGAACAACTTTTACTCGACTGCGGCGTCGCCGATAGCTAAAGCCTGGTCCAGTGCATCCACCGCAAAATCAATCTGTTCTTCCGTGATGATGAGCGGCGGAGCAATGATCAGATGGCTGATCCACGGAACGAGAGAAACGCCTCGTTCCAGCAGGGCGGCGCCGATCTTATCGACGATAAGTGGCCTGCCTTCCATTTTTTCGCGCATGGTGTTGAGGGGCGTTTTCGTCTGGCGATTTTTCACCAGATCGATGGCCCAGAAGAGACCCAGCCCGCGGACTTCTCCGACGCAAGGATGCTTAGTCGCAAGGCATTTGAGTTTTTCTCCGAGATACGCGCCAAGTTCGCGCGACCTGCGGGCCAGATCCAGCCGCTGCATTTCGTGGATGGCGGCAATCGCGGGGGCAAGAGTAAGTGGGTGCGCCTCATAGGTGTGGCCATGGGCGAAAAGATGGTCGTCGAAGTATGCGCTGATTTTTTCTGTTGTGGCGCATAGACCGAGAGGCATGTATGCGGATGTGATGCCTTTCGCCGTGACCAGAATGTCCGGCTGCACATTCCAGTGATTTACGGCGAACCATTCGCCGGTGCGGCCCCACCCGGACATGACCTCGTCGGCGATCAACAGAACGCCATGACGGTCGCAAATTTTGCGCAACCGAGGCATGTATTCCGGTGGCGGGACCAGCACACCGTTGGTCCCGACGACTGGTTCCACCAACACGGCAGCCACGTCGCTTTCATTTTCAATCATGTGCTCGATGTAATTCGCGCAGGCAATATTGCAACTGGGGTAAGTGTGCCCGATGGGGCACTTGTAGCAATTGACTTCCGGCGCGAAAATCGTGCCCTGGCCTTTTCCCGATGGCTCCATAGGCCAGCGCCGCGGATCGCCAGTGGCGGCGATGGAGGCAGTGGTCGATCCGTGGTACGAGCGATAGCGTGAGATGATTTTTGTTCGCCCTGTGTACATGCGGGCGATCTTGAATGCGGCTTCATTCGCGTCCGTCCCGGAGGTGGCGAAGAAAAACTTCACCAGTCCGGCAGGAAGTACATCCAGCAGCAACTGGCTGAGTTCGGCGCGCACATCTGTGGCATATGAGGGAGCGATGTAGGCCAGTTTTTGTGCCTGTTCCGCGATGGCGCGGATGACGGCCTGATTTTTGTGGCCGAGGTTGACGCACATGAGTTGTGCCGAGAGGTCGAGATAACGCTTGCCGGAGGAGTCGATGAAATAGCAGCCTTCGGAATCGACGACGTGCATGGGGTTCCAGCTTTTTTGCACCTTCCAGGTGCCATAGTTCAGCTTCTTGGTCAGTTCGACTACTTCCTTCGAGGTGAGCGTGGCATCTGGGGTGGTCTGTCTATTCATGAAAACCTCCTGCAAATTGTAAGTATACGAAAGATTATCGATTTGAAACCCAGAGTAGACCTAAGATGATTGGTTGGCGCGAGAAATAAGGAACAGCGCGAGCATATAACAAGCGAACATGCCGATCAGGTAGAGCTTCGCGCGTGCGCTCGAGCCACGGAATTCATGGAACGCGAACACTCCCCAAAGCGCTGCTACCATCGGCGAAGCCTGGCCGATTGCGTAGGAGATCGAAATACCCACCAGATTGGCGGCGACAAGATTGAAGGCCATCCCGATGCCCCAAATGAGTCCGCTGACGAGACCCATCGCATGTTGAAAGGGAGTGGCCCGCAGGTATTCCGAAAACCGGACTGGTGCGCCAATCAACGGTCGTCGCATCAGATAGGGATTGAACGCAAGGCAGGACATGAGGGCCCCAAAAGAGAACAGGACATCGATACCGTAGGGAGTAAGCGGATGAGCGGAAGTTAGCGCGCGGGCATTGAAGGGGGCAAACGCGCCCATCAGGAAGCCAGAGACCACGCAGATGGCAACGCCCTTGCGAGAGAAGGCTTTATCCGATCCGGGTAGACTACCGTACGCTTTGCCGATGAGGACGACGGCCAGCAGGGCCATGGCCACGCCAGATGCCAGCAGGGCCGCGTTCCCCTTGGGCTGGATCGCGTAACTCAGGATCACTCCTTCTACGAGGGCAATTCCAATGGACAAGGGGAATGCGATGGCAAGGCCTGTAATTTCAATTCCCGCCACCAGAAGTACATTCGCGATGTTAAAAATAAAACCGCCTATGAAGGCGTAGATGAGATTGCTGGCTGCCGCCGCATGGAGATTCTGAATCAAGCTGTGTTCGCCCGCCGTAGTAGACCCTATGGTGAAGGCGAACAGGAGCGATGTGAGAAAAACCGCGAGGGAAAAGTCCCAATAGGCCAGTTCAAAGCGATAATTCTTTGTCAGTTTATAGCTATTGGCCCAGGATCCCCAACAGATCGTGCTGGCAATCATCATGAATAGCGCGGTCACAAATGTATGCGGTACAAACATGCTTGGCGTCTCCCGAAGTATTTTTTTAGATTTTTGCAGCTCGGCTTCATGCCGCGCTTAATGAGATTTACAACGGCTGCCCATCTTAACTGGTATGTGGCAGGAGTAGCAAAGTCCGGCCAATCTATTTGGCGCGGGTGCAAGGTTTCGAATCAGGCGTGATACAACCAAGTCGGAGAATGTAGGAATGTCCGCCAAACCGATCATCATCATGGGCACGTTTGTTGTGGATGTTGCATTTCGCACGAAATGCATGCCAGCCTGGGGAGAAACGCTTCTTGGCTCGGATTTCCGATTGGGGCCAGGTGGCAAAGGTTCCAATCAGGCGGTGGCCGCGGCAAGGTTGGGCGGCAAGGTTTTTTTCCTCGGAAAAATCGGGCGGGACGCATTTGGCGACATCGCGCGAAATACCCATGCCGCCGAAGGCATCGATCGGCGATTCTTGTTCGAGACGCCAGAACATGCCACTGGCGCAGCGCTGATCGTCGTGGACGAGGCCAAAGGCGAGAACGCCATCATCGTGGTACCGGGCGCGGCCAACGGGCTCACGCTGGGAGAGATTGATCTCGCGGAGCAAGAAATTGCCTCTGCCGCCTGTTTTATGACGCAACTGGAATTGCCTTTGCCAATTGTGGAGCATGGTTTGCGATTAGCGCGTCGGCTGGGCATTCCGACCATACTGAATCCAGCGCCTGCCTGTGAGCTGCCGGATTCGATTTTGGAGCTGTGCGATTACCTGACTCCCAACGAGAGCGAAGCTGCTGCATTGACGGGGGTGCCAGTCGAAAATGTCGAGCAGGCCGAGCGCGCGGCGGATGTTTTGGTCGCTCGAGGAGTGCGGAATGTGGTGGTGACGCTTGGGTCTCGCGGGGCGCTGGTCAAGAGCGATAGACTGGTGGCGCACGTGAACGCCTTCGACGCCGGACCTGTAGTGGAAACGACCGGCGCGGGCGATGCATTGAATGGCGGTTTTGCGGTCGGCTTGTCCGAGGGCATGGATGTTGTGAGTGCTGTACGGTTCGGCTGCGCAGTTGCCGGTCTCTCCGTTACTCGTCATGGAACAGCTCCTTCGATGCCCATGCGAAATGAAGTGGATGCATTGCTGTCGAGAAGCGCACGCAGTTGAGGAATGACGAAACCGCATGTAGAAAAAGGGGTGTCGGATGACTCCTGACATGATTCGTGAAACGCATTTTGAAACACACATCGAGCAGAAGGCAAAGCCAGCGCCGAATCCGCTCGGAGCGAACCGGGGGACTCCGCTGAACCTCGACTGGGTCGATGAGGTCCGCGCCAACACCAGCGCCATTGAGCGTCGCGCGCAAACGCTGGTTACGCGACGCACGGTGAAAAAAGAATGGCAGGCTGCGTGGTTGCTGCGAGCGATCGCCTGCACAGACCTGACCACGCTTGCCGGGGACGATACTGCGGAGCGTGTGCGTCGTCTGTGCGCCAAGGCCCGGCAACCGCTGAAACCCAGCCTGGTTGAACAGTTGAAGATTCAAGACCTCGGCCTGACCGTGGGCGCGGTGTGCGTGTATCACGCGTTTGTGGAGACGGCGGTGCGCGCGCTGGAAGGCACGAAGATTCCCGTGGCTGCGGTCTCCACAGGCTTCCCAGCAGGCCTGTCGCCGCTGGCCGAGCGCGTGGCGGAAATTCATCGCTCGGTGGAAGCAGGTGCGCGGGAGATCGACGTGGTAATCACGCGCGCGCATGTGCTGGGTGGCGAATGGCAGGCGCTCTATGATGAAATCGCAACATTCAAAGATGCATGCGGTTCCGCGCATATGAAAGTGATCCTTGGAACGGGAGACCTGATGACGTTGCGGAACGTTGGCCGCGCCAGCATGGTGGCGATGATGGCAGGCGCGGACTTCATCAAGACTTCGACCGGCAAAGAGGCGGTGAATGCGACGCTGCCCGTCGGATTGGTGATGACGCGCGCAATTCGAGCCTATATGCAGCAGACGGGCATGGCCGTTGGCTTTAAGGCAGCAGGCGGCGTGCGTACAGCGAAACAGGCGATGGAGTGGCTCTTTCTGATGAAGGACGAGTTGGGCCGTCCATGGCTGGAGCCATCGCTGTTTCGTTTTGGGGCCAGCGGAATGCTGACCGATATCGAGCGCCAGTTGGAGCATTACGCCACGGGGCGCTACTCCGCCAACTATCGTCATCCACTTGCGTGAGTGCTGGAGCAGACAAAATGAGCATCGCTGAAAAATACGAAACGATGGAATACGGGCCAGCACTGGAAGACGCAAAAGAGGCTTTGCACTGGCTGGAGCAACACGGTCGCAAGTTCGGACACTTTATCGGTGGCGCGTGGCAACAGCCCGCTGCCGGGGGATTTTTCGAGACGACCGACCCTTCCACGGGCGAAGTTCTCGCCACAGTCGCGCAGGGCGACGCGGCGGACATCGATGCCGCTGTACAGGCTGCTCGCTCGGCGGTGGTGCCATGGCAATCCCTCACTCCCCACACACGGGCGGGCTATTTGTATGCCATGGCTCGGCAGGTGCAGAAGCATTCTCGCAGGCTGGCCGTTCTAGAGACGATGGACAACGGCAAGTCCATTCGCGAAAGCCGAGATATTGACATTCCATTGGTCGCGAGGCATTTTTATCATCATGCTGGGTGGGCCCAGTTGCTGGAGCAGGAATTTCCCGGCCATTCTGCGTGCGGCGTGGTGGGACAGATCATCCCGTGGAATTTCCCACTCCTGATGCTGGCGTGGAAGGTCGCTCCCGCACTGGCCGCGGGAAACACTGTGGTGTTGAAGCCCGCCGAATACACGCCGCTGACCGCGCTGGCGTTTGCGGAAATCTGTCAGGCGATTGGTCTGCCCGCAGGAGTGGTCAACATTATCACCGGAGATGGGCACACAGGAGAAGCGCTGGTGGCGCATCCCGATGTTGACAAGATTGCATTCACCGGTTCGACAGAAGTGGGTCGCGCGATCCGCAAAGCGACAGCGGCGACCGCAAAAAAACTTTCGTTGGAACTGGGCGGAAAATCACCCTTCGTGGTCTTTGACGATGCAGACCTCGACAGTGCGGTCGAAGGAGTGGTCGATGGCATCTGGTTCAATCAGGGCCAGGTGTGTTGCGCGGGATCGCGCCTGCTGGTGCAGGAGCGCGTCTATGAAACCGTACTCGCCAAGCTGCGCGCGCGCATGGAAACGCTGCGCATAGGTGCTCCGCTGGACAAGGCCGTGGACATTGGCGCGATTGTCGCCCCGGTACAACTGGAGCGGATGCGGCGCATGGTGAATCAGGGCGTGAAGGAGGGCGCGGTGTGCTGGCAATCGACAGCGCAACTGCCCGAGAGCGGGTTATATTTTCCGCCGACACTGCTGACGAACGTACATCCCTCGTCGATGGTGGTGCAGGAGGAAATCTTCGGGCCGGTGCTGGTCACAATGAGCTTCCGCACATTGAGCGAAGCGGTCGAGCTTGCCAACAATACGACGTATGGACTGGCCGCCAGCGTGTGGAGCGAAAGCATCAATGTGGCGCTGGATGTGGCTTCGCGCCTGAAAGCAGGCGTGGTCTGGGTGAATGGCACCAATTTCTTCGATGCAGCGTGCGGATTTGGTGGCTATCGCGAAAGTGGCTTCGGGCGCGAAGGTGGACGCGAAGGAATGTACGAATATCTGGTGCCGACGTGGTTCCAAAATGCGCCAATGCTTTCTTCTGTAACTGTTGGAGTTGCAGAAATGTCGAGTGACGAAGAAGCGGGAAGCGATTCAGAATCTTTTGCAGGCGCTGGTCTCGATCGAACGGTGAAGCAATATATCGGCGGCAAGCAGACGCGGCCCGATTCCGGTTACAGCATTCCTATCTATGCGGCGGATGGCTCGCTAATTGCCGAAGCTCCGCTGGGAAATCGAAAAGATATTCGTAACGCTGTGGAGGCGGCCAGCAACGCTGCAAGCTGGGCGAAGACGACGGCGCACAATCGCGCGCAGGTCCTTTTCTACATGGCGGAAAACCTGTCGCATCGATGCAAGGAGATGGCGCAGGTGCTGGCCCGCGTGGTCGGCGAGGAACAAGCGGAGAAAGAGACGGCTATCGCGGTCGAGCGAATTTTTTCCTACGCGGCCTGGGCAGACAAGTTTGAAGGCGCGGTGCATACGCCCCCCATGCGCAATGTGACGCTGGCCATGCATGAGCCTGTCGGCATCGTTGGCGTGGTCTGCCCACCGGAAGCGCCGCTGCTGGCGTTGCTTTCGCTGGTGCTGCCCGCGATTGCCATGGGCAACACTGTCGTCGCGGTTCCTTCGGAGAAATTTCCGCTGATCATCGGTGATCTTTACCAGCTCTTCGACACCAGTGATCTGCCGGGAGGCGTTGTCAATCTGGTTGCGGGCCGTTCCGCGGAACTGAGCAAAGTCCTGGCGGAACACGATAACGTGGATGCGTTGTGGTACTTCGGCGATGCGCCGGGATCGGCGCGGGTGAAGGCCGCTTCGATTGGAAACCTCAAGCAGACGTGGACCAACGAGGGACGCGCGATCGACTGGTTCGATCCGCATCAGGCGGAGGGCAGGATGTTTCTGCGTCACGCCACGCAGGTGAAAAATATCTGGGTGCCATACGGGGAATAAGCCAACCCGATTCGGCATGTTTAGAAATTGATCTCCAGCCACCGCACCAGCGCCGAGTGGGAACGAGGATGCTTGACCTTTATCCATCCAGGGCGGTTGTCCGGCGGAGCATTTACAGAGATCTCCTCAATTTTGAATGGCCCTGGGCTGTAGCCGGCATTCACCATGACGCTGCGGATTTCCGTCGGCGACACCACCACGCCAGGAGCAAAATCCAGCGTCAGTCGAGACTCCTTCAGGTCGAGCTTGGCGCGGACCACGCCCTGCAATTGATACACACGCACCATAATGTTGAAAAAGCCACGGGGCGAGAAAACACCATTCAGATGTACAGTGACCCGAGGGAAGACCTGACTGTTCGTTGTCGTCGATGCGGCAGTTGGCACAGTTGTGGGGGCGTGAGTATTGGGCGCGGGGACTGTCTGTGCAACGGCAGGGAAGGGTCGCAATATCGCGCTACAAGCTAAGAGTCCCGTCCAAAGGACCTTCCGGGAAGCCTGCTGCTTTCCATGAAAAGTATTCATCGTTTCCTCCGGAATCCCTTCCATGAAGGCGCTGACAAATAATATTCGAAGAAAGAGATGAAACCTTTGTCTTCGGGAATCCCGCCGACGCCGTTCAGTTGCTGCGCAATGGGAAGGAGGACCCCCATTCCCAGCTCCCAGTGGAGCGTTGGCAGTTGCAAGGTGGCGGCGCCATTCCAGGTCAACCCACCGGAGTTGGGGTTCATCACGCCGTTGATCTTTCCACCCTGGTTTTTAATGAGGTTGGTTTCGAGCGCTATCCACAGCTCTTTCGGAAGGCCTTCATTCGGCAGATGGACAGGCAGTAGCCGCATCTCGAATTCGCCATCGGTGCGGACCACGTCCCCTGGGCTGATCCCATGCGCCGCGGACGGGTTCCAACGGTAGGTGGCATCCCACGCGCCTCCATAACGGCTGCCGTTATAGCCTGCCGCAACTCCCAGGTATGGGTCGAATGTGCCTGATCCCGTCTGCAGGGGCGCGGCAAGGAGGCCATTGGAATTTGAGAGTGTATTGCTGCCGGTGGGAAGGTAGGCCCCTGCCAATGGGGCGAGTCGCAGCGTGGTTTTCGGACGGTCCCTTTTGTACAGCGTGTAGCGGGCGAACAGAAGCGTGTCGCGCGGTCCGCTGGACGTGTACGTTTCTCCGTTTTGATCCAGGGAAGTGAATCCCTGCTGGAAGGTAGCGAACAGCGCAAGTGTGGATGTCGCTCCGAGCGCGACGCTGACAGGAAACTGGGCGTACTCAAGGTCGGATGCGGTCAAGACCGTGTCTGCATCCACCCGTGCCAGAATCTGATCCAGCGCGACTGGGAGCGCGGTCACAAACGTTGCCGGGGAAGCCCACGCAATCGTCGATCCGGACATTACCGTGCAAGTGAACAGCAGTATGGGTAGCAGCTTCTTCAGCAAGCCCAATCTCTCCTACATTGATAATTTTATGTATGCAGCGACGCTTACCGAGCATTCTTACTTAATGACCTAGCGTGCCGATAACCTGCAACAGGGCAGCACTGCCGGAATGGATCTCGATCGTATATCTGTTGGACTTGAATTCAATCGTTCCGTTTAGCGATTCGTTTCCAGTCAGGCTCATATATGTCTCAGGAAATCCATATAGACCACATGCTGTAGACGAAAAGATCGCGACAGATTGCAACGTAGGAATTCCAGCGCACTCGATGCGACGGAATCGGCTGATCGACTCAGCAGGTTCGAGACGGGAAAATATCCCCAATCGATTGCTGATGCCCACGTTGTCTCCATCTGCGGAATAGACCTGTTTTTCTCCGGGCAATTCCTGGTCTCCTCCGACCAGCGTAACGGCCCGGGAAGGGTCCATGTCTGGAGAATCCGTGGGCCTTGTTGCAGCGGATGCTTCCAGGACGTTTGCCATTGCGCGTATCGAGGCGCGAAAGGGAACGGTTTCTAGTTTGTCTTCAATTTTGTCAAACTGGATCTCCAACATGGAGGGTTCATCCTGGCTGACAAACGCATTCGCCTGGACGACGTGGCCGATCACTTTAGACCCTTTGGAAATGCTCTGCGTAGGTCCATAAAGGACGACCTGTAGGGTCTTGGCCGTGACCGGGTCGCCCGGCTTAACTTTACCCGCATTGATGGTACGGGTGAAAACTATGGGAATGGCCGTACCATTGGGCAGCGGCTGTGGGCTGGAAATGCCGATGGCCCGTGGGGAGCTTGTCAAAAACAGCACGAAAGGCATCAGCCATAGCAAACTTGTGTTCCGTGTGATTTGCATAATAAATTTGACGCGATTATCTATAGCTTTGCTGACAGTATCATTACCAAGAATAGAACACTGCGGGAATCCATGAATGGCCGCCAAGATTTTTTATCGTTTACATCAGAAGTCCAACAATCGCGGCGGACATCAAATTTGCCATAGTGCCTGCAAGCAGCGCGCGCAGGCCGAGCCGGGCCAGGTCATTGCGCCGGTTTGGGGCAAGCGCGCCGATGCCGCCTATCTGAATGCCGATGGAGCTGATATTGGCGAAGCCGCAAAGCGCGAACGTCGCAATGGTGAAGGAGCGCGGATCGAGCACGGCTTTCTGCGTGCCAAGCACGGAGTAGGCTACCAGCTCATTGATGACCATGCGCGTGCCCAGCAGGTTGCCAACCAGCGCAGCGGAATGCCAGGGGATTCCGATCAGCCACGCCACAGGCGCGAACAGAAA
Organism: Acidobacteriota bacterium; assembly: GCA_021826695.1. GTDB lineage: Bacteria > Acidobacteriota > Terriglobia > Terriglobales > Acidobacteriaceae > JAKAAZ01. The sequence goes on from JAKAYS010000018.1 coordinate 27,630, forward strand.
ACCGAAGATCACGTTGAGGCTGGAGGGAAAAGGAACATTATGCAGTCCAAGCCAGTTGTGCAGGCCTCCAAAGATGCCGTTGACCATTGCGATCAGCGCCAGAAATGAGATCAGCATGATGCCGACATTAAATGCCAGCCGCCCTCCGTCCATGGTCCCTCGCGCAACGGCGCCGAAAAGATTTTCATTTTTATGCTCTTCATCGGGTGGCATGTGGACACGACCCGCGGTTGCAGGCACTTGCGTTTCCGGCACCAGCATCTTGGAGATCAAAATGGTCCCCGGAGCGGTCATGATGACAGCGGCCAGCAGGTGCTGCGCGGAGATTCCATACAAAATATAAGCGGCCATGATGCCGCCGGAAACATGCGCCATGCCGCTGGTCATGATCGTCATCAATTCAGAGTTCGTGGCGTCTGGCAGAAAGGGGCGGATGGTCAGAGGCGCTTCCGTCTGGCCCATGAAGACGCTGGCTGCAACGTTCAGGCTTTCCGCACCGCTTAGACGCATTGTTACTTGCATCATCCTGGCGAAGAAGCGGATCAACAACTGCATTACACCCAGGTAATACAGCAGTGCAAAAAAAGCAGCGATAAAAATGATGGCCGGCAGAGTTTGGAAAGCGAAAATCATGCCCTGCGGCGAGTGCTGCATGCCGAGCGTGCCGAAGACCATCTGGGAGCCAGCGAAGGAGTAGCCGAGCAGCGTGTTGACGCCATTGCCCGCGTGGTCCAGGATCGCCTCGCCCACGCTCCAGCGCATGACGAGAAATGCGAAAACAACTTGCAGGCCAAGTCCCCACGCGACAGTCCGCCAGCGGATGGCGCGGCGATTTGTAGAAAAGGCGTATGCGATTGCCAACATGCATAACAAGCCCAGGATTCCTGTCCATCTGCCCAAGTGAATTGTCTCCAAAAAGTCTTACTGACAAATATTTTGAATTGCTATCAGTTATAGTCGCGCGTGGGTCACGGCTGAAATTTTTCTTCGTGTGGACGCTGTTAGACGAACGAGGATGGTCTTGGCTGCTTCAGGATTTCCTGACAGTTCTCGCTGGTTATAATTTTTCCGATCAGGTGTCTGTTTTTAGGCGCTTCGTCTTCAATCGCGATCGCTTCCAATAAAAGCTTTTCGGCTGCGGAGAAGCGACTGACATTGTCGGCGAACAGGGTGCAGAGCGGTTCGCCCGCGCGGACTTCGCTGCCAAGTTTTGCGTGCATTTCCATGCCAGCCAAGGGAGAAACTTTGTCGTCAGCCCGCTCTCTACCAGCGCCCAGGCGCTGCACGGCCCAGCCTACCTTTTCGCAATCGATGCGCGCCACGTAGCCACTGCGGGGCGCGCGAAGTTTGGTTCGTATCGCTTTGGACATCAGAGACTCAGGATCGTCGAAGCACTGCGGGTCGCCGCCTTGCGCGCTCACCATGTCGCAGAAGACCTCATACGCATCGCCATTGGCCAGCAGATCGGCAGCCAGCTCCTTACCCGCCTCGACGGTTGCAGCCGCGTCTCCCAGGAATAGCATCCAGGCCGCGAGGGTGATGGAAAGCGTGCGCAGGTCTTCATTCAAGGGGTGGCGTACGTCCCGCAGGAGTGAGACGGCTTCGATGATTTCCACCGCGTTGCCCGACATCAGGCCGAGCGGCTGTTCCATGTCGGTCAACAGGGCAACGGTGCGCGTGCCGGAAGCTTCGCCAGTGGCGACCATCTGCGCTGCCAGAAATTCCACCAGTGCGGGAGACTTGAGGAACGCGCCGGAGCCGGTCTTTACGTCGAGTACAAGGCCATTCAGCCCAGCGGCCAGTTTCTTGCTCATAATGGACGCGCAGATCAACTCCGGACTTTCCACCGTCGCCGTCACATCGCGCAGGCCATACAGTTTGCGGTCGGCTGGCACCAGGGTCTCGCTCTGCCCTACAATACAGCCGCCCACCTGCTCCAGAATGCGGCGCATCCCCTCCAGCTTGAAGCGGGTGCGAAGATTTGGGATCGATTCCAGCTTGTCGAGCGTGCCGCCGGTATGGCCCAAGGCGCGACCGCTGATCATCGGCACCAGCAGGCCAGCAGCTACGGCGATAGGAGCAACAATAAAGGAGGTTTTATCGCCGACGCCGCCGGTCGAATGCTTATCCACGGCAAATTTTCCAAGAGAAGAGGGATCGAATTGCTCACCGGAGCTACGCATTTCCTGCGTCAGAGTTTGCAACTCAGATGTCGTAAGGCCGCGCAGGGTGACGGCCATCAACCAGGCGGAGAGTTGATAGTCGGGAATGGAGCCATTTGCGGCGCCGCCCACCAGCATGGCGATTTCATCCGCGTTCAGCGGCACGGCATCGCGCGTCTTGCGAATGCAGTCCTGAACGTGGATAGAGGATTTACCAGTCATCGTGCATAAAGAAAGTTGCCGTGTGTCTCAATTTGTCATTACGCATGGCTTCCGCAAGCTTAGCCCAGATTCCAGTTCAATTGCTAGTGAACCGGAACCTGGGGGTTGTCGCTAGAACGTGTAGCGCGCGGAAAACTGCCAGACACGGGGCGGGTTCAACTGGTCGATCGACTCCAACTGACCAAAAGGGCTGGTGGAGGCTTGCGCGACCGTGTTCGGGATCAGATAGCATGTCTGGTTGGTTGAGGCGCCATCCCCGCAATTGTTGCCTACTGGGTTATATTGGAGCGTCTGTACGCCGGCCTGGGCTTGCACAAAGTAGTTTTGATGGTTGGTCAAATTGAAGACCTGGGCAGTCATGGAAACGTACTGCGTTCCGTGGATAGTGAAGCGACGCTCGATCCCGGCGTCGGCTTCATCGATCCATGGCCCGTAGAACGAGTTATACGCCAGGTTGGGAGACGGCCCGGCCCCGGCGATGCCGAGCGCCGTATTGCTCGTCGATTCATTGAAGGCGCTGTCATTCAGGTTGTCTCCCGCGCCGTTGCAGTTCTGTAGATTGGGGCCGGTACAAGCAGCGTTGAGCGTACCTGTATACGGGCGTCCGGAGTTAAAAGA
>JAKAYS010000172.1 GCA_021826695.1 Acidobacteriota bacterium
TTCAGGAATGCTTCTTCCCGCAGGTCAGAAAATGGCTGGGTTTGACGCAGTTCTTTTTGCAGGCGTCCGGCGGTCGAGGCAGGTCGTTTTGTGGTTGAGGCGGTCATGTTTGCAATCATTGCCGGTCTTGACGGTGGAAACTGTGCCTGCTGGCTTTTGTATCAGGTCATGTGCCCAGGACAGTCTGCATTCAGTCGGTGGCGACGCTCAACTGATGGCGGACATCCGCGCCGCGCACCCAGAAGATGACATCTTCGGCGATATTGGTGGCATGGTCGGCGATGCGCTCCAGATTGCGCGCAATGATGATGGTGCTTAGCGCCTGCTCGGTCCATTCCGGATGCTGCTGGATCATGGCAATCATCGCTTTATGGACGTCGCGATTCATCTGATCGACGTCATCGTCCATAGTCAGCACAGATTTTGCCATGTTGGCATCGCCATCCAGCAGGGATTGCAGGGAGAAGCGGATCATTTTCTCCGTCAGCTCCCCCATCTGGCGCATGTTGACAGGCAAATCGGCGCGGGGCCGATCCAGCAGGTCGCGGCCACGCTCAGCAATATTGACAGACTGGTCGCCAATCCGTTCCAGGTCGCCGTTGATTTTGATGACGGCCAGCAAAAACCGCAGATCGACAGCCATGGGCTGCTCCATGGCCATCAAGTCGTAGGCCATTTCATCCACGGAACGTTCGGCGGCATTGATGGCCCGCTCGTTTTCCAGGACATGTTGCAACAGGACCGGGTCGGCCTTCAGATAGCCGTCCATGGCGCAGTCGAGGGTCTGCTGCGCCAGTGCAGCCATGGCGAGTAGTTTATCTTTCAGTTGCGCCAACTGCTGCTGGTAGTGAATGCGCGGCACGCAAATATCCTTCCTGGTTGCAGGGTCAACTTCATTCTCTCGCAAACCGGTTGCGATGCTGTAAATGTTTTTTTGTCAGCCTAAGCGCCGCTCGGCTTCCCTGGTCGCTTCGTAAATCTGCTCGAACGACTCGACGGCGTAGAGGACCGGCTGCATTTTGGAGATAGAGAAATCGTGCTCCAGCACTTCATCGAGATTGAAGTCGCGAATCTCCGGTCCGCGATGGACAACGTGGGAACATTCTCCATGCGAGGAAATCAGGCCACTGCCATAGACCTTGATGCCGCCTTGCTGGCGAATGACGCCGAACTCCACCGTGAACCAGAAGAGCCGACTCATGCGCGTCAGGTCCTCCTTGCGACCGGCCATGGTCCCGCCGACGCGGCCATACTCGTACAAAAAGTCCGCGAAAACAGGATGGGCGTGCATGGGGACGTGACCGAAGACATCGTGAAAAATGTCCGGCTCCGGCGTGTATTCGAGCGAGTTCTTGTCGCGCAGCCAGGTGGTGGTGGGGAAGCGCCGCGCCGCCAGCATCTCAAAAAAAGCGTCGGTGGGCAGATAGCCGGAAACCGGCGTGGAATTCCAGCCCGTACGCGGCTCCAGTTTGGAAGAAATGGCGGCAAGGTCCGGAATGCTGTCCTCGCGCAGGCCAATCTGCTCAAATCCGTCGAGATATTCCTGGCAGGCATACTGGCGCAACTGCGGCATGCAGCGGCGGACGAGTTCCGCCCAGGTAGAGTGCTGCTCCGGCGTGTACGCCGCCCAGTCCTGCTGAATGAGAAAAGGAAGCGCCGCGTGCAGATGCGCGGTTGTGGTGGACATGATGAGGTTTCCTCCTGCGGGCACACAGAAGAACAAAAACAGGCCACGCCTAAACCTTTCAGAATGCTTCCGCGAAGGTGGGGCTGTCAATTGCTGGCTTTGACCTATTGAGAAAGATTGCCGCTGACAGACGGCACGAGGCGTGCCCAATCTATTGCTCCGCTTGCATCGCAAAATTGAGTAATAAATTCTCCAGTCATGCGATTGAGAGAACTGCTTTTCTGCTTTTTGAACAAGTCATCATGTTTCTGTGCATCGAACCCCAAGGGTTCAATGATGCTGGTATATAAATCAGGATCGCCCGAAAGCAGATGCCAAAAGTTTTGGCCTGCAATGCGCAAGAACATACCTTTATTCGTTGTTTTTGCGCGGCCGTAACAAATGCCAAGTGTCGGTTGTATTTCACCGCTATGCTTGGACTGCTTGAGCACTCTGACGGCATCTGCAAAGTGCTGCCTGAGCGCCTTGTGTTGGGAAGAATTTCCCCAATTCTTTCCTCATTTGACCTACAGTAGGAATTCGTCGAGCGCCGTCTTATTAAAAGTCAATTGTTTCTGTATCAACAGAGACGTCCAATTGCGATTGCATTTCTGAATCGCTCTCTTGTCCATGCATTTTTGCGACATATCGCGTACCTTGTAAAGAACTATGCCAGAGCACGCGGCGCCGAAAATGCGCCACTATCGTTATCTCGATACGCTTACCATCAATTTTGTCGTCATTTTGCTGGTGTCGAATCTTGTGGCGCAAAAGATTTGCAGGATCGGGCCGCTTACACTGAGTGGCGCGCAACTGCTGTTTCCCATCACGTACATCTTCGGAGACATTTTCACAGAAGTGTATGGCTATGCAGCCTCGCGACGTGCAATCTGGATAGGATTTTTCGCTTCGGCCCTGCTTTCTGTCATGGGCGCGATTGCCGTGGCGCTTCCGCCAGCGCCGGGATGGAAAAATCAAGCTGCATTTGCCACGGTCTTCGGATTTATTCCGCGCCTGGTGGTAGCCAGTCTGGTGGCGTACTGGGCGGGTGAATTCACCAACTCTTATACCTTGGCCAAGATGAAACTGTTGACGCGCGGGCGCTGGTTATGGACGCGTACGGTCGGCTCTACTGTTACAGGCCAGGCCGTTGATACGGTCATTGTGGTGCTGATTGCTTTCTGGGGACAAGCTCCAGCAAGGACCCTGTTTGCCCTGATTCTGTCGGCATATTTCGGGAAAGTCGCTTACGAGGTGTTGGCTACACCACTGACGTATCTCGTCGTGGGATGGCTCAAGAAAACTGAGCAGGCGGACGTCTTTGACGACAGAGCGAGCTTCAATCCTTTTGCGCTTTCTGAAGGACCTTGAAAGTTTCTGTTTGCATCCTGTCGCGATTCCTCCTCATACAGGTGGGTTTAAAGGTAAATTGTTGCATCTACTGTCTCTGTACTCGCATCTTGCATACAGTAACTTCCGTTTCGGGCGGGTAAAATAATTTTTTTTTCAATTGAGTGCAATTGAACAAAGTCGGTGCTTGGTTCGTATTCTTCTATAGATATAGATCTTAAAAATTGAGTGCATTCGCAATAAAGTTTACATGGGATCGGCAGGCATGATTGAGCCCCAAGACTCGCTGATGAATAACATTACATTGGATAAATTTGCGTGGCCACACTCCACGAACGAGGTATTGCATTGAATTTGAGTTCGACCAAATACAAATATATGTTGGCTGCGGCAGTCATCGGGCTTGCGATCTCCGTCACTGCTTGTGGGCGGCCCACTGCGAACGCGGCGGCGCAAGGGCCCACGGCAATGCCAGTACAGGTCGAAACAGTAACGTTGTCTCCAGTTCCCGTTTCAGACAGCTACGTTTCTACCATCAAGTCGCGACACTCCGCGACCATCCAGCCCCAGGTGAGTGGGAACCTCAGGCAGATATTTGTCAACTCAGGCGATCATGTCCGAGTTGGCCAGCACATGATGGAGATCGATCCACGCCAGCAGCAGGCTGTCGTCGCGCAGCAAAAGGCCACCGAGCAGCAGAAGTTGGCTGTCTATGAATTCAACCAGAAAGATATCGTGCGCCAGCGTGCGCTTTTTGCTTCTGGAATTATCAGCAAAACGGCAGAGCAGCAGGCCGAACAATCGTACAACAACGCGAAGGCGGACTACGAATCTACTGTTGCCGCAAGGAAATCCGCCGAGCAACAGTTGGCCTACTACCATATTGTGTCGCCCTTCGATGGCATTGTGGGAGACGTTCCGGTGCATGTTGGAGATTACGTTTCGCCGACCACAGTGCTGACCACGCTCGACGACAATACGGGCCTGGAAGCCTATATCTATATTCCCGCAGAGCGTTCCGCAGCGGTGCGAGCTGGCCTTCCTGTAAACATCACGGATGGTGCGGATAAAGTGTTGGATCGCACGAAAATTTACTTCGTTTCTCCGCAGGTGGACACGCAGCTACAAGGCATTCTTGCAAAAGCGAAAGTACACGCTTCGTCCGGTTTGAGAAACGATCAACAGGTCCGTGCTCAGGTGATCTGGAGTACTGCCCCTGCACCGACGGTTCCCGTTCTGGCAGTGACTCGCGTTGGAGGACAGACATTCGTGTATGTTGCAAAAAATAAGGATGGACATTTCATCGCCAGCCAGCAACCGGTAGCTCTCGGAGATGCGGTAGGGAATTCCTACGCCGTCCAATCCGGACTGAAGGCGGGAGATCAGGTGATTCTCTCGGGGCTTCAATTTCTGGTGGATGGCGCGCCCGTGCAGCCGATTCCGATGCGCTAAAAGCGGATTCATAGTTCATGGAGTGAGTTATCAGAGGGAGTCATTCCGATCGAAGCGGAGCGGAGTGAAGAATCCAGAGTAAATTCGCCTCATCATGGCCGCTATCACCCTCTGGATCCTTCGGCCGCCGAGGCGACCTCAGGATGACGAACATTATTTCTTTATTGACGTACCTGTCAATCCGTTCTAAGGCTTTTCACTAGGTGGAAGCTGTAACAACATGCAACTGAGGGGTCCATATTGTTCGTAGACTTTTTCATTCGACGCCCGGTATTCGCGACGGTCTCGGCGCTGTTGATTATCCTTGCCGGCCTGGTTGTGATTCCCAGTCTGCCGATTTCTCTGTATCCGCAGTTGGCCCCTCCGCAGGTAGAAGTCACGGCAAATTATGTTGGCGCGAATGCACAGGTGGTGGAAGCGGCCGTCACCATTCCGCTGGAAGAGTCGATCAATGGCGTAGAAGGGATGCGCTACATTACCTCGACCAGCGGCAACGACGGCAGCAGCCAGATCACTGTCACCTTTCAAACCGGCTATGACCTGAACATTGCTGCTGTGGACGTGCAGAACCGCGTGGCCGCCGCGCAGGGAAGGCTTCCGGCGGAGGTCAATAGCACGGGTGTAACCATCACGAAAGCCAACACTAATTTCGTTTTTGCCGCCGGGTTTTATTCCGACCGCGGTCAATACTCCAATCAGTTCATCAGCAATTATGTAGACGTCTATGTGAACGATGCGCTGAAGCGTGTTCCGGGCGTGGGAAGCACGATGATTTTCGGTGAACGTAAATACGCGATGCGCATCTGGCTCGATCCCGTTCGCATGGCTGCCCGCGGACTGACAGCAACGGACATTGTGACGGCCCTGCAACAGCAGAACATAGAGATCGCGGCTGGCTCGTTGGGTGCTCCTCCAGCCAATCCGAAACAACAGTATCAAATTACCGTCAACGCGGTGGGTCGGCTTACCGATCCTGCGCAGTTCGACGACATCGTCGTAAAAAATACTGTAGACGGCATCGTCCTATTAAAGGATGTCGGGCGTGCCGAGCTTGGTGCGGAAACCTATTCTACAAAATTGAAGTACAGCGGACATAGCGCCGTCGGCGTAGGTGTCCAGCAGTTGAGCAATGCCAACGCGCTGGATGTAGACCGCCAGGGGCGCGCCGCACTGGCGCAGTTGTCCAAACAATTTCCGCCCGGGCTGAAATATGTAATCGCGTTCGATACAACCACCGTTGTCGGCGACTCGATCCGCGAAGTTCTAAAGACGCTTGCGGAAGCCATAGCCATCGTCATCGTCGTCATCTTTTTCTTCTTGCAGGATTGGCGCGCGACGATCATTCCAGCGGTGACGATTCCTGTATCGCTCATCGGCACGTTTGCGTTCATTCGCCTCTTCGATTTCTCCATCAATTCGCTCACCCTTTTTGGCATCACCCTCGCCACCGGGCTGGTGGTTGACGATGCCATCGTGGTAATTGAAAATGTGCAGCGGCATATATCCGATGGAATGTCGGACACGCGCCAGGCAACATCGGATGCAATGAAAGAAGTCACTGGCGCGGTCATTGCAACCTCGCTGGTACTGATCGCGGTGTTCGTGCCGGTATCGTTTTTCCCCGGAACGACGGGCATTTTGTATCGCCAGTTTGCCTTGACCATTGCCTTCTCCATTGCCATCTCGGCCTTCAACGCGCTGACACTTTCCCCGGCGCTTGCAGCCATTCTATTGCACAAGGAAGAGAAACATCACGGTCTGCTTCGAGCAGTTGACAGAGGAATTAAAGGCCTTGCCAGTGGGTATGCACGCAGCATCCATGTTGTGCTCCGTCTGCGTTATTTGATGGTCCTTCTCTTCATCGCTGGACTCGCGGGCACGGTCTATATGTATCGACACGTTCCCACGGCCTTCGTCCCGCAGGAAGACCAGGGCTACATCATTTTGCAGGTGCAGGCCCCGTCGGGCGCATCCCTCGCGTACACGGCGAACCTCGCAGATCAAGCGCAGCAGGTCCTCGCGCATGTGCCGGAGGTGGACGGGTCATTCGCCGTCACCGGGTTCAGCTTTGCAGGCAGCGCGGCGAATTACGGATTGATCTTCGTCAACCTCAAGCCATTTAACCAGCGCAAAGGCGCCACACACTCGGCGGGAGCAATTGTCCGCAGGATCCAGCAAAAGTTGTTCATGATTCCCGGCGGACTGATCCTGGCCTTCGAGCCTCCCGCAATTCAGGGTCTGGGCAGCTTTGGAGGGTTCCAGTTTGAGCTACAGGACGCCGGTCGAAACAAGCTTACCGATCTGGCCCGCGTTGCCAACCAGATTGTGGCAAGCAGTCGGCAGAGTAAAGATCTGACCGGTCTCTTCACCTCGTTCACTGCCAACGATCCTCTAGTGCAGGTCACGATCGATCGCCAGAAAGCTGAGGCGATGAACGTCCCCATGAGCCAGATCAGCGATACGCTCCAGGTCTACATGGGCTCGCAGTACGTCAACGATTTCAACTTCAACAATCGTTCGTATCG
>JAKAYS010000019.1 GCA_021826695.1 Acidobacteriota bacterium
ACATGCGGTTTCAAACGAAACGATGTCTGCCGATAGGCCGCTTTATCGCGAAGCAAAATGGCCGCCCCTGTAAAGGTCACGCGGCCCAGCTTCCAGATGGAAGAACGCATGTCCTCCACGTGGGCATCGGCCAGTTCGTAAGACATGCCCATGCTTCCCGCTGTGAGGTTGCGCAGTTTCTCTTCAACCTCCGGAAAGTCGCGGGCATACAGGTATCCACCCACCATCAGCCGTTGTCCAACGATGTCGGCCTCGGTCAATATCCCGCATTTGCTGCGTGCATCGTGGCCGTCCCAGTCGGGGCGAAAATCCACCCCCATACCAAGTAAGGATGGAAGCGCAGCCTCGGCTGCGCTTCGAGTCAGGACCACGCGGTGGCCCCGAGATCCGCTGGGAGCGCGATCGCTAGCCACATCGACGAGCGTCAATACTCCTTCAAACGGCACCCGGTTCGGATGGCCGTGGACAGCCGGGAACTCGACCGCCATTGCGTCCAGTTTCATGTGCTCTCCCGTATTGCTTGTTGTTGGTTGAATTGCCATGCGGGGTGAGGTTGCACTCCCGCAGTCTCGTTTCTGTGACGTCTATTGCATTTCACGAAATGGTGTAAAACATCGGGTGCCCCACTTTCGCAGTTTTATCGTGAAGGGTGGGAGTCAATACGGACTGTGTTTCACCAAGTCTGAAGATGCCTCTATTGCGCGCTGCCCAGACCGCTTCCATCCGAGGTTGCTTTTTCCAGCATCTGAGTATGCTCGAGCGGACGAAGTCCACGCTGTGCGCGTACCTCGTCCACCGTCAACACGCCCGCCTGTAACAGCGCCGTTTGAATTTGAACCTCCTGCATCTCATCCCGTGCGTCGAGTTCGTTGAAGACAAACTCAAATTCCCGCCATCCCAGTCGCTTGCCAAACAGGTCGCGTGTGAAATGTTCCGCCAGCATCCTCGCAATGGGGGCGATCGTCGTGCGGAACGCCTCATCCGCCAGCTCACCCGCCGTGTTGCGATTTACGTCACGATCCAGCCCCAGCATCATCGGAGGAAGGCCAAAAGCATTTCCAATCATGCGAATCAGAAATTCCTGCCACTGGATTCGCAACTCCGCATCGGTGCCTCCGGTAAACTTCAATACCTCGGGCTTCTGCTCGCAGGTCAGCAGTGGAACGCGGCCTGTCCCTTCGATCTCATCCTGCCACCAGCGCAACAGTCGATTGTGATGGTCGGGTGTGGTTTCATTCAGCCAAAGCGCGTATTGCACCACGCTGTTGCTGGCCAGCCGGCCCGCATATCGATGCGCCGCCAGGAAACTGTTCACCGTCTCGAATGCCACTTCCAGCGATCCCAGTCCAAACGGCGTGTGCGAGCGTGGATTCAATCGCAAATACATCAGCTCATTGTCATAAAGAGGAATTTGTGAATCCGGTCCGACACGGTTCGTGTTCTGCGCATAGCGCGGCGAGTCCGGTTCTCCATCCCACTTCGCATTCAGTTGAATCGTCGCGCCATCTACCGGCCACAACGCAAACGGTCGCTCCGCATCATCCGTCCTCTCCATCTCAATCGCGCCGAATCCGCCGACCAATGCATCTTCCAATGCCTGTTCAATCACAGACCGGAAGGAATCTGCGTTGTTGGGCTCTTCAAGGTTGCGTCGAAGGATCTCCATTCTCGTTGGCGCATCTGGAACATTCGCCAGCGAATACCCACGCCGCAATTGGATCTGCCAATCCATGCTGGCGATGCGATCTTTGATGATGTTGATCGCTCGCCGGGGTACAGGATTCTCCGCAAAACGCCGCAGGTTCGCAGGCGTCCCTTTTGGCAGCAATGCATTTGGCGGCCGCACCGGCCCTATGATCGACGGCAACGGCACTGTTTTGCGAGACGCTCCATCGACGCTTGCAGCCGCCAAAGCAGCTCCATCGAGGACAGCAGAAACCACCTTGCTGTTCGCTGCTCGATGGCTCCAGATACGTTGGAGGTTTGTTTTCCAGCTCACTGATCTCCGCCTTTCCTGTCTGTTTGTAAATCGCTGCATCCCAAATCTCATCCGCTCCGGCCCAGAGGATTCTCTTACCGTGTCGGTACAACCAAAAGAGAGTCATTCTGAACGTAGGTCGTTCGCCGTGGGTCGCCGCGGCGACGAGTGAAGAATCCAGAGGATCTTCTCCTGGCAACTGCCGCCGAGTTTCCCTTGCAGCAACTGGACGACGCAAAAGAAAAGAGCGCGGCTTTTGGCCACGCTCTTTCACTTGCTTCATCCGTCCGACAACCCGCTTACACTCGCAATTCCTCTCGCGCACGTTCCGCGACTCGAGGCAAGTCCGAAACCGTCAACACCCGTATCTGACTCCGTTCCATGGTTTCCACTCCAAATCGATATTGGTCGATTCGGTCCTGCTCCGCGCCATTGGTAAGAATCTCCTCGGAGTCTTTCCCCAGCAGTCCGCGCAGCGGCTCAACAATTGCTGTCAATTCCAACATTGCCTTCTCCACGCGCATGACACCTTCCACCATCTGGGGCGCGCTGAAGGCCAATACCTTGGCCGCCTCCAGATCGCCTTCCAATGACACCGCATGGAACATGCGAATCACTCCATTCGGTCGATAGCCACAATCGATGCGCAACGGATCTCCTGGCCGCGTATACATCGATGCCTGGATGCGTTTCCTCATCACGTTCCACACTCCGACTGCCTCAAACTGTCGCCGCATTGAGGCCACAATCGCCTGCCGCCCACTCTGCCGCCTTGCCTCTCGTTGCCTTCTGGTTTCGATATACAGGCGGCTCAGTTGGTCCATCTCCGCGGGGATCGATTCCGCCAGGCACGCCTTCGGCTCCGTGATTTGCAGCATGTTGGAAAACGTGTCCTCCAATGCTTTCATCATGGACGCAGTTTCATTCACTCCCTGCGAAAGCCGATCGCGCACCTCATTTTCCAGCGCCTCCAGCATCCCCGTGTCCGCCTCTGGATCGACGCAACGCACCCGACTCCAATCTCGCGTAAACTGCACCCGCGCCGTCTCGGGCCGTCCAGTTTCTCGCAACACCACGCCAATATTGACGAACTCATTCTTCACCGTGTCCGGCACATACCGGATCAGAAAAAATTCGCATTGGATGCGTTCTGTGTTCATGCTCTTAGATACTTCTTGCGCGGGCGCAAAAAACAGCAATCTCCGTCTCGCTCACCACTTATTCTCTACCCTCTTCCGCTCCCCCAAACGCCCCTCTCCAACTCCCGTCCCCATCTCCACCCATTTCGGAAATGGTTCCCGCGTACTCTCCCGAAACTGCACAATCCACTCCCGTACCTGTCCCTGCCGAGCCAGCAATGCGACCACAAGACGTTCCATGTCGCGCATGTCTCCGCCGTACCAAATCGGTGGGACCGTCTCGGCAATCTTCCAGACAATGTCTGCTTCCAGGTTCTCCACGCGGCCCAGCCATGGTTCAAAGCTCGCCCAACCCGTCACGTCCGCATACACCCGATTGCGCGCATACACGCCCCGGAGCGGTGCATCGGGGAAGCTCCACTCGCCTGCATGAAAACAATATCCCTGGTCGACAAATGTTGCAGCATAGCGTTTCTCGCGTGGCTTTCGGTGAAACACCGCCTGCCTTCCATTGCTGTTGCACGTCCATTTGTCCACCACCAGCATCCCGGCAAATTCTCCCAGATTGCGCACTTCGCCCAACTGCTCTTCCGGCAGATAATCCACCACCTGCCCCGGCATCAATCCTCCCACGTAGCGCGATCCAAATTGCAGGCCTGCCCGGCAACGCTCCTGTTTGCGCCCCATATCGATATGCAAGTCTGGAGTGTTCTCAATCAGCCACTCACTCACCTCCACAACTTCGGTCGCAGGAACAGAAAGCCCCACCGCCTCGGCCAACCGCGTTGCAAATAATTCATTTGCCAGCACTCGCAGATGCTGCGGATTGTTCTGGAACTTCACTACATACAGATGGTCGTCCGAGCCAAGCATCAGGTGTCCCTGCGCTCCGCCTCGCATCCGCCGAATCTGTTGGACTGCCGTCACCGCCACCCGCCGCACTTCTCCTGGCGCGTCAAAAAAATCGCAATAACGCCCGTTCCCGGATTGTAACCGCTGCTGGCCCTGCCGCTACGAGAGTCGTGATTCTAAGTGGGAACAGGAATACCGTAAATCGGGAAACGTTCTACCGTCGTATTCCTGCATGCCCTTTCAACTCTGTTCTCACCTGGAGCGCCATCGCCATTGCCATCACGCAATCATCATGCGCCCCCGCAGCCGCCTCAGTCCGCCCATCCTTCTGCCGCACGAACGTTCTGCACTCAGCCAGCAGCCGCGAGCTCGAAAAAATCTCCGGCTCCATGCTAAGCGCCCCACCGAGTTGCTCAATCATCGTTGGCCGGGACACGGCCGTCGTCAACCATCCCGCCTGGCCACGCTGTTCATACACGGCTGGATAATGCTCCACCGTCGTCAAATATGCCAGTACAGCCAGTCCGTGATTGTTCCGTTCCACCACCAGCAAAGCATTGTTATATTCCTTTGCCAATGCCGCAGCCTGCTTCGCCAACTCGCGCGGCTCCAGGTGTCCGCGCAACTCCGCGCACTGCAATCCAGAATTCTTTTCAATCACCTGCACTGCCGCATAGTCCCCATCTGTACCGCCGCCCGCTGGGTCCACTCCCAGAATGTAATGCAGTCCCGTCTGAGGCGGATACCAGATCCAGAGCTGGTCGTTCTGCCGTTTTTCCATCGGTGGATGCACCTCGCGCGCCCGTGTCGCAATGCATTCCAGGTCGAACACGCAGTTCCCGCTGGCAAGAAAACATGCTTCTGGACTCTCGGCATATTCCTGAGCAGCCATCAGTCGAAAGTTGCTCGCAAGCTGACGGCGAAATCCAATCTGCTCCGGTCGCAATCCGTGTTCTTTGGACAGAGCGCGTTCCTCTGGCGTCCACTCAACCTCCGCAACGGCAACTCCCACATAAGCTCCCTCCATCCACCAGGGAAAAAAATGTTGCACCATCTGCATTTCTTCAGCACGACACCATTCTTCATAGAAGCATCCATACGCTCCATTGGGTGTAGACTCCAGCACCAGTTCTCCATCCGGCACCAATGCTGCGCGCAGACTGGCCATCGTACCCGCCACATCACCGCTCCATCGCGCGACCTCCGAGCAGTGCAGATTCTGAATGGTAATCCCACGTCCTGCGTTTAGGTCCGCCGCACTTTCCACGCGATATTCACAGTCCAGTTCCGGAAACAGGATCTGACCTACATTCGCCCGCGATGCTCGTAGCGCCCCATTGCGCAGACCCTCTGGCAACTGCTCATAAAAGCGATGAACAATCCGAAAAATCTGCTCCGCTGCCTCACGGTTATGCGCCACCTGTACCGTCAGGCTTCCGGGCTGTGTGATTGTCTTAAGGAAAAATCTTCCCGCCACCCAGGTACTGATGCCCATCTGCCGTGCCTTCAGTATTATGTTTTTCTGCCCGCGTCTTTCCTCATACACTCGTTGTGCCGCATTGGCCCGCAACGGAACGAGTTTGCCTGTACGGTCGCGGACCCGCAATAACAGGCCCGCAAGCCACATTCCCAGCGTCTCGCCCTTCAATTCCGACGAGCTACAATCCAAACGTTCGCCCAGCCATAAAAGGCGTTCTCGATCGCTTCGGACTGCCCCAACCCTTGGACTGCCCCCGAAAGCAGCCTCTGCCTGCAAATCGACAGAACCATCCGTCACCGTCCATGTCTCAGCACAAGCCAGAATTTCTAGCAAGCAATTCCAATTCATCTCTCTGCGCCTGAACGCGCCAAAGCGCAGATTGGGACTACCGTGGGGTCTGTCCAGATATTTTCGGGTGTAGGATAATTCGGCCCAGGACGCTGTAACGGATATGCCGTGGCAAGGCTCATCCAATATTGCAACCCAGAACAGAAATACTCTTTCTTCGGAATCTCCACCGGGAGCCTCTTCATCAATCGATGACCGACGATGCTGATTTCCTGTCTCCAGTCGTAACCGTCGTCCAGCACTTGCAGACCCGCATCACGTGCCTTCCGAAGCTCCTCTTCTGTCAACACTTGACGACGCGCCAGCACCAGGTCACCGTCGTAGCAATCGACATAAGACGATAGCTGCCCAACATGTACCCCACGATGAAACGTGCTTTCGATGGTGAGCCAACGGTCTGCATCCGGCGGTAGCCATGTCATCAGCACATGACTGAATGGTGAATGTGTAATGTCTTCAATCGCCTTTGAAATGTCCGCTCTACCGCAGCAGAACAGAAGATCGCCAGACCGCGCTCTATTGTAAAAATCCGCGTTGGAGACAATCTCAATCCCTGCACTCGTAAGAGATGCGATGTGCGCGGCCATCTAAGCCGCCGGTGCGGAAACAGCAGGTTTTCCCAGCACAGAGGAGGGCAAGGCTCCCAGGATGTTCACCGCAGAGGTCGCAATTTCATTCGCTACTGTCGTCGCCTGGATGCCAGCGAGGCCAAGCATCTGCGCCACCGCGGGCAGCAGGATCATCACAATTTCCGCCACCTTCTTTTCCTTGGAAGCCGTTGTATTCCCAAGAGCCTGGAGCTTTTGTTCCGTCTGCGTGGCAATTCCCAGTGCCTGTGAAGTCAGCGCGGCAATCTGTCCGGCAATGGCGCCTGCCGCAGGATTGATCTTTTCAAGGACAGGAGCTTCCGCAGTCGCGATCTTGTTTACATCTCCCAGCACAAAAACCAATCCGTGCTCGAAGTCCTTACCGACAGTCTCTAAAACGCTAATGAATGACATAATTTCCTCTCGTATTCAGGGGGTGGATCGTACTTCCGGTTGCGGTTTTGGCTGGTGTTGAAACATCGCAATTCCACCGCCAATCATTCCTGTCGCGGAACTCATCAGGGCCGCGCGAACATCTGAAATATGGCAAATACACGCCATTCCAAATGTTCCGATCCCTAAGAGGATCAAAACGAACGCCCAGACCTGCGAGCTGACATTGTTCAATGCATGGACATACCCCATGGCCCCTCCTGTTGCGTCCCAGTCAGGACGCAAACAGCCAGCGTCTCTTATCATCGGAAGCGAAGAGAGACAGCCGACCATTGCTGAGCTATATATTCAGAATTTTTTAATGTTCAGATACACGCCAGATGTGCCTTACCCTGGCAAGCACCGGCCATCAATGCATCGCGAGAAAGGTGTAATTGCCCGCGGGTGGTACTACGCTGACCGCGCTAACATTGCAGAAGTGCATGGTTAGCGTATTGGCTCCACTGGCATATCCTTCCAGGCTAAGGTTCCCCAAAGCTCCCCCTGGATGTATCGATCCAATTGCGTCCGCCTGTACTAACCCGCTGACGGTGAATGTCTGGTCGCTACAGGTCTGCGCGGGGACCGCGACAGGCGTGATAGAACCTGTCGCGTAGTAGGCAATGTGTGAGACTGCGGAACCGCCGCCAACTGTCATGCTAGGTGTCGATATGGAACTCGATGCAGCGACTACAGGCGCATTGACCGACGATCCAGCATTCAATACTCCCAAAGTAAAGGTGCAGCTTGTATCGCCGGTCCCTGTCCCGCAATCGATAGAATTGGCAGTCGCTCCACGATATAGGTAGCCGTCGATGATCGTGGTATTCTGCGGCCCAAAACCATACGCGTAGTTTGCATACCAGTTATTGAACACTGGAGATGCCGGTGTAGTTGTTATGCCGATAGCGCCGCCTAGATTGAATAAATAAGCGCCTTTTACTCCGACAGCGTTCGCCGCGTTAAAGTTGTAGGACTGCAACGTGCCCGCTGACGGGACCGGAGGGTTGCCTCGATAGGAACCTACATTCCCAAATGTCCACGTCTGCGACATAGGATCATAGTTCAGTGCTTCCCCGTTATTGGGGGCCAGCAGGAAGTTGAAGGGGCTGTTGACATCGTTGCATCCAATCGGACTTGGTTTACAACTTAGAATATTGATGACGGCATTGGCTGGTGCTTGCCCCGCAGCGAAATCGTTCTGCCATTCCCCGTCTGCTCGATACGCGAATCCTGGAGGTTCGTGTGTACCTCCATAACGCAGATACCTGCTTTGGTCTGTGTTGTTCGTTATCCCAAAACCAGTGAACGGGCTACCGCTCAGTAGTCCATCGTAGCTCATTCCGTAGAGATATCCCCCGTTATAAAAACGGGGCTGAAATTGAGTTACCGCTCTACCTGTATCGTGTCCCGTATAAATCCAGGGGTAGTGGGCCTGCATAACAGTATCGCCAGCAGCGAATGCCACAGGAGAAGGCATCGTAGTCATCGTACCATCTACTTTGTTGGTCGAAGCGTTCAATACACTAGTGACTCTCACCGAAGGATACATCTTGTAGTTGGTGTTGCAATACGAGATAGTACCGGAAGTCGGCACTGTCCCTGTCGGGGCCGTGGAAAGGTAATAGGTAAACTGGTTCTCATTTGAGTTGGCAGATGAGCTTCCCCAGCTTGCCGTGAACGTGCCGTTATAGGTGCTGTTTGGTGTGGTAATAGTGACAGGTAAACCATTCAGGATGGAGAATGTCTGGTCAGCCAGGTTATAGGCTTCGTTGCTGGTCACCTGTACCGTGTGGCCATCGCTTTGCAGAACGGTATTGATGATCGTTCCATTGATGCACTCTCCACCTCCAACGAGGGTATTGCCTCCCTGTTCGTTGCTCAATCCAAGGACAGGCTGGCTATAACCTTCATTAGTTCTCTGGCTGATGTAATAAAAGGTCGTCGCGTTGGGCGAGCCTTCCACGGGAAATACCTGACTGATTCCGTTATTGTTTCCGTCGCCGCTGAATACATCCGACTGCTGCTCGACCCCATATCCGCACAGTCCTCCGTGCGCAAAAAACACACCGTTGCCGTGGGGGAAACGAAGGTTCAGCAATGTGATCGTCTGGGCGGTAGTGTTGTAGGTATAGTCTACCGTCTCGTACTCATCCTGGTCTGCAATGCAGGCCGTACCGCTGGCTGGAAGATAACAGGCAGCCGCGCTATTGCTCGATTGCAGCGTTGTTGGCGTGCAGAACCCGGCAGGCAGTCCTGTTTGATTTGTTCCGCTTGTTCCAGTGTAGGAAGCAACCACGTTGGTGGTGATGCTGGCAGCCGGGTTAATCATGTTTGGTGCTGAGGGAATAAAACCTATAGGCTGGCTTCCTGCTGTACACCCTGTGGCACCGCCAGCCCCATTGTCCGAGCCTGGGTAGCACAGTTGCACCATGGTAGACACTGGAAAGGCCGCGTTAGGATCGCTGGCGCTGTCGGGATTCAGTGCGCTCTGGCTGCTGGGTCCGGTTGGCAGGGCACCCGCATTGTTGACCAGAGAGGTCCCAGTTAAGACCACCGCAGGAGTGGTATCTAGCAGAAGCCGGTCTTCACCCTGGGTCCCTTGGCCGGCTGTACCGTTGGTGGCAATAAGAGTGGCGCCTACGGCCACCGCCGTGTTCACTGTTCCCTTGTAGACAACCGAATCTTCCCCAACCTGGAAATCACCGCCATGGCAACCTTCATCGTTGCCTGCGTTCATACCGCCATCGCAGGTCAACAGCGTTGACATCGCCAAACAATCGCCAGTGCCATGGCAGTTCACGACGTTCTCGATTGCCTGCATCTGTCCGGAAGAATAGTTTGTCGAGGTTAAGTCGAGATTGTCATAGTACGTTTTAAAAAAATACTGCGGCTGACCGGGTATGTAGTAGTTGTCGAAGTTATAACCGCCCTGGAAATCCGTGGCGTACAGGGCTTCTGTCGTAGGATTGCCTTCTGAGTATCTTGGAAATTGCTGGAAATCCAACGTGTACGCCGCCACCTTCAGGTCTCCGGCTGCTTGGAAGGGAGACATGGAAAATGGGTTCTCGTAGTAGTCAGCAGTAGCGCCATTTCGCTCATCATGGACATGCGTATTCATCGGCCATATAAAGTTGATAGACGGTCCATTGGCCCATATATTTGTTCCTTGCGGTTTATCTGTGTTCGGATATCCCGGATCGACAACAATCGTGCACCCACTTGAGACTGTAGGACCATTCGTAGCGCACTGTGTACCGGATGCTAGCTGCTCAATGCCGTTATTTCCTGTACCTGATGGCGATTGAAATTGACTCGCATAGTATTTTCCTTGAAGCACGTTAGCGGCAAGGTTTGTTCCCGGCGGTTGCTCGATGGTCTGCGTCGTCTTCGGCGTCGCTGTTACCGCTTGGCTTACGGCAGTAGCTAAAGGCGCAAAAATATTATCGACATAATTCTTTGTTGCAGCTTGCATGGGCGCGGCTGGATCACTTGCCAGTTGCAACGCTCCGCTCAACGAACCTCCATTGAGTGGCAAGTATTTATTGAGTAATGAAGTCACCTCTGTCGCTGTGACCGTCTGCGCTGCTACGCTTGCAGGCATCACCAAGCTACGAATGGCAGCAATATTAGTACTCGCAACATTGGGAATAGACCAGTATTCCTTGCTTACAGTTCCGTCATTCAGATGATACACAGCTGTATAGTATGTGCCCGCCGGGTTCGCCCCGATGTTAGGCGCCAAAGTAAGGGTCACTAAGCCATTTGTTCCAATCTGGGCGCTAACATTTCCTGCGGCAACAGTCTCTCCTGTTGCAGTTACGAACGCTGGCCAGGTTACCAATATAGTTCCTGAAGCATAACTCCCATCGGCGTTGTAAACTGTATCCTGTACCGTCGTTGTCGTGACCTGTGCTGTACATGCAAGCGTTATGGCCGCAATACCGAAAAGCAATCCAGCAAAGCGCCAGAAATCCCTTGGAAATATTCGCTTTAAGTGAATTCTCATACTTCTCACCACACACTCCATGCCTACGTTATTGTTCTGCTGCCCTTTTGTTCTTATTGTTATCGATGGAATGCTTTTCTCGTGTCTCGTCTACACGTACACTGGAAAGCCTAAGTCCATGAAGCAGGGCATCGCAGAGATCTTGTTTCTCTTTTTCATTGAGATGTGATGCATCCTTGCTCGCAAAGTGGCAAAGATCAAGCAGTATCTTAGTTTGCTGATAACCGCCACCGATGGCCTTCTTTATCAATCCTTGAACAATATCAGGCCATGCGTCCAAAACAAGTTGTTTGGCGGTTAGCGCATAATCGGTGAGTGAAGCTGGCGTGGGTCTTATACCATCGCCAAGGGTGCTGCATTCTGAAAGTACCTTTTGATCTTTGCGAGAAGAACGCTTAATAATAGTGCTATGGGTCAACCGCTGCTTCGGCACTTCGTACCATCCTGTCTAAGGAAGCTCTGATTAAGTCTGGTTTGTATCAGGGCACGACTTTAGTCGTGCCGTAAATGGTTGAAAAATTGGTGGGCTTCAGCCCCTGAGTGATTTTCTAGCGACTTAATCAGACCTTTCCTAAAGAATAAACAATACAAAGGGCGCCCTCAAGGGGCGCCCTTTGTATTGTTTATGTAAGAAGTTGTTGCAGTTAAGGTCTAAAAATAGCAGGCAATACAATTGCTTAGTATGGCTCAATGGTTAGGAAGATCTACTCTTCCTCCCGCAGTTGCTTGTCTCACTCTTAAGTTAAGACTAACAGAAGAGCATGAAATAGCACGACACCGAATCCGATCATGCATATCCATATATATCATCGGGTTACAGGTTTCTGAAGTAACATCAGCTTGACCCATTCATTGGATCGACATCGAGCAGGCGATGATCTAGGAAGATTTGTGTAAGTGTGTCGATCGCTTCCCCGTATCGCCTTACTATCGTCCTTAGACTTACTCTCAGAAGTCCAGCAGCTTCACCCTGGGTGTATTCCTGAAGCGAGATGCGGCGGATCAACTGTTGGGAAAATGCATCGAGCTTATTCAAGCATTTTTCCACATCATGCACAAAAATTACCGAGTCCTCAAAACTAGTTACTCGGTATGTGCTCATTTTTCCTCGAAAAGCATCATGCCCTAATAGGGCGGGCATTCTTCCCACTCTCAGCGAAAGTCTCATATACCTTCGTAGCATTGCCTCCGTGTATTTCCGGTAGAAAGCCAGTTCGGGCCGCGGTGGGGAAGACTTTTTCGACGCCACAGTATCTTGCGTTAATCTGGGTGTAAAGCTTTGCGGGCTAAGTGGCAGCGAAGCATATAGCGTAAATAAAGGAAAGGCGGCGCTCATAGTGAACCTCCCTTGCTATTTACCATTGTGGTTGCGTGTTTTGCTTTGCACGGGCGGCCTTTCAGACGACGGCTATGCGGTGCTGGAAAATCTGCAAATAGCAAGGTACATAGGCGGCAATAGACTGCGGTAATTGTGTGGCTGCGCAGCCAAAGGCGGCCACAACCCTCACATATTTTCAAATGCAAATAGGAACGGTTCATAAGTGGACATTCTCCAAGGGAAAAGTCACTCCACCATAGCGTGCGTACGCAATATACGCTTTGGTTAAGAGTGGTTTGTGGAGACTGCTTAGCCATTTGAACTCTGTGGTCACTTATGGCGCAGCGGGCACGTCTCCAGCTTCAATTCGAGTTTTGTTTTACGGCTTGAATTCCTCTCACTGGTCCTCGCGGACACAATGCCAATCCGTTGTGGAAAAATCCAAAAAATGCTGGGGAAATTCTCCATGTACTTCTTGGGCATCTGGAATTCAACTGAATAGCTTGAGAATGACTTCATGTCCACATGTATGCACTACCGGCGGCCAGTGAAGTCACATCGTCTTTATGACCTGGAGTTGAGGGAGATAGGTCAAACATGATCAAGCCTCTTTTTTTGAAAGCAAGGGGTCTGTTTGTGATAATTGAATTTTAGAAATATGTCAAATAGATAATTAATTTTAATTCGATGGGAATATATAAACAGGAATAATGCCCAAATCTGTACTGCATGGGGTTAATCTGAAAGATATATATGGAAACTATATATATCTTAGTGCTATCGTTCGGGCATGAATTTTGATACTCTTCATGAAAACCTTCGCCTCGAAATCCTTCGCCGGATAGATCGAGGTACCTTGTCCGGATCAACTTTGGCCCGCGCCACCGGATTTCAGCAAGCCCACATCTCCAATTTCCTAAACCGAAAGCGGTCTCTCAGCCTCGAAGGATTGGATCGCGTTCTAGCTGCGCAGCAGCTATCCGTGCTCGATCTGCTCCCCGCCGATGCCCTCCCTCCGCTTTCACTGCGCCACAAGCCCAGTCCATCCCTTACGCACTCTCTTGCGGTTGTTACCCACACCGCCGCAGCGTCTACACCACGCATTCAGCCTTCGGAGATAGTTGATAGTATTGAAGTTCCGGATGCTCTTCTTCATATGACACGAGACCGTCCTCTGCCAGGCCGCGTTTCCTGGCAGCGTTTTGTTGCAATCCGTGTCGATGCATCGCAGGCCGCAGCTATGGAGCCTCTGCTCCGGCTGAATTCCATAGCCGTGATCGACCGCCACTACAATTCGCTGGCGCTCTATCGCTCACAAGAACCCACCGTCTACGTGGTCCAATTTTCGGGCGCGTTACATCTCTGTTTTTTGGAGTTCGATGCCAACCGTCTCATTCTTCGCCCTAATAATCGCCAATTTCCTGTGCATTTATTGGAGCTTTTGCCGAATGAACAGCCTGCAAATCGCATCGTTGGCCGCATTTGCTATGTACTTTCTGAATTATGATTGAAAACTTTTTGCGTGCTGTGCGTTGATGTCCCATTCATTGAACGGCACGATCTGCTAGCATCGCTTTTTGGAGATTGAATATCTCCTCCTGGAGGATTGGACCCAAATGGAACAGATTTCCCTCCCGAGCTCAGGTGCTCGGCGTAATGAAGACATTGCTCTGGATCTTTTAAAGTTCGTTGCTGTTACCGCCAGCGTTGGTCGCCCCGTCACTCCAAGTGCCGGATTTATCGCCGGGGCGGCCTCCAAATCGGAAGATCATGTAGAACACCTGCTGGGTCTTTACTCGCGCTGTTTGCGAGCTGTAGAAGGAAAGTAGATCGTCCGCTTGTCGCAGCTACTCTCATCCCGAATCGTCGTGGTGGGTGCTGGAGCGTTTGGGCGGAATCATCTTCGTGTCTGGCGAGAACTGGAACGCAGCGGCGCGCCCCTTCATCTCTCGGGCATTGTCGAGCCAGACCCTTCCGCGACCTCTGCACTCGCGCGGGAATATGGAATTCCCATTTACTCTTCCGTGCGCGAACTCCTTTCTTCGCAACCCGTTCCGGATGCCGCATCCGTGGCCGTGCCTACAGCACAGCACGCGGATGTCGCTTCCCAGCTCTTGGCGGCGGGGGTGGATGTCCTCTTGGAGAAACCCTTCACCTCTACCCTCGAACAGGCTGACGCTTTGATCAATCTGGCTGAGCGTCACAGTCGAATTCTCCAGATTGGGCATCTCGAAAGATTCAATCCAGCAGTCCGGGCCGTCCTCCCGTTAGCGCATAGGCCACTTTTTTTTGAGGTGCATCGCCTCAGCATTTTTACTCCACGATCTCTTGACATCGATGTCGTACTCGACCTTATGATCCACGATCTCGACATTGTTCTCAGCCTGGTCCGGTCTCCTGTTCGCGAATTACATGCCGTAGGGCTGCCGGTCCTATCGTCGAAAGTGGACATTGCGAATGTGCGCATCGAGTTCGTTTCCGGCTGTGTTGCCAACTTCACCGCCAGCCGCGTAAGTACGGAGCGGGTCCGTAAGATGCGCTTCTTCCAGCCGCATCAGTACATTTCTGTCGATTACGCGCGTCAAGATGTCCTTTGTGTCGACGTGGCGGCTCTGCGGGCGGACGCACAGAGGGAGCCATCCGGTCCCGGAGCCTCAGAATTACGCTTTCATCCAGCCGAATTGCGTCATCCGACTCCAGAGCTGGCCATGCGCAAACTCAACCTACCCTCCGGCGAGCCATTACGGCTGGAACTGGAAGCATTTCTCAGTGCAGTCCGCGAACGCACAGCGCCACAGGTGTCCGCCCAGGACGGCCGTGCCGCCCTCGCTATTGCTCTGGACATCCTTGCTGCCATTCAGGCCCACCAGGCGCGTGCGGGCTTAGCGTAAATTGAACGCACAATCATCTTCAGGTGCCTGGGATGAGACCCATTCCCGAAATGAAGGATCTCGAAAGCCCTATTCCACCTGACAAATCAAGCACTTCAAATACTGCGTCTCCGGAATCGTCAAAATTGCCGGATGATCGAAGGCCGCGCCGCGCGTCTCCAGCAGTCGCACCCGCTTGCCAGCATCGCTTGCCGCTGCCGCCACTACGGCATGAAAGTCAGCCAGCGGAACATGGTGCGAACAGGAGCAAGTCACCAGGATTCCACTTGGCCGCAGCATCTTGAAAGCTCGCAGATTCATCTCTTTATATCCGCGTAGCGCTCCTTCCGCCGCGCGTTTCGACTTCGCAAATGCAGGTGGGTCCAAGACAATCGTGTCGAACTCCTCACCTGTATCGCTCCAGTCGCGCAACAGGTCGAAAGCGCTCGCCTCTATCCATTCCACCCCGCGCCCATGGTCGAGGACTCGGTCCCGGTTCTCATCTAAATTTTGCTCCGCGACTTCCAGTGCCGCGCGCGACACATCCACTCCGGTCACTTGTGGGCATTGGCGCGCCAGATGCAGCGCAAAGCCGCCCTGGTAGGTACACACGTCCAGCGCTCGACCATGTCCATGCAGCGCAGCGGCCACATAGTTTTCTCGCTGATCCAGAAATGCGCCCGTCTTCTGTCCAGCATTTGCGTCGAAATGGAAACGAAGTCCGTTCAACTCGAAGATCGTTGCCAACTTTGGCGCATGGAAATCCTTTGAGTAGAGAGGTTCCATCGAAGGCATGGATAACTGCTCCAATTCTCGAATCCGCGCGTCGGGCCGCTCCAGGATGGTCTCGGGCGCAATCATCTCGCGCGCAACTTCCACCACCACATTGCGTACGTCATCGACATGGGTACCCTGCGTCAGCAACTGCAAAATCACCAGCTCCCCATAGCGGTCCACAACGATGCCCGGGAGTTCGTCCGCTTCTCCAAATACAAGCCGACATGCATTCGTATCTTGCAGCAGTCGCATTCCGTCCTGCCGCATCTGCAAAGCCCTTCGCAACCGCCGACGCAGCAACTGCAAAAAATCGCTTCGGCTCGCAATCGCATCCCTGGACATCAGCCGCAAAGTGATCTGAGACGAGTCGCTAAAAAGCGCCGTCCCCAGCAACATTCCTCGCGAGTCTGTCACCGTAATCAATGATCCAGCAGCCACAGACTCTTCCTCGGAGGCTGCAATCACACTTTCCACGTCCGACTGGTAGACCCATGGATGGCCAGCTTGCAAGCGGTCAGCGGCGCGTCGGCTGATCACGGCCAACGGGCCCGAAGTCGATCCGGACTCTTCTATTTCCCGCCCTCCATTTGCTTCTGTATGCAAGATATTCTCAGAGGATCGATCGACTTCATGCGACTTCGATTGCTTTTTTGTCATGATTCCCTTCGTGCTGATTAGGAGAGTCTGATTGAGTTCGTTGTTGAAGGGGACGGGCTTCAGCCGCAGAGGGACTGCCCGTAGCGGAATCAGACCTTCCTTTAGCCCTAAGAGGCCATCTTCGCACATTCAGGGCAACCTCATCGGTCCCGACAACTTTCCTCTCCGGTGAAATACACTTCACTTGTTTCGAATACCGTCCGTTGCCATAGAATCAAGTATGGTCACGGCGCACAGTGCGGCTGCATCTCCAGATGCGAACAATGATGCGGACAATCAACACCTCTCGCAGGTTTTTGAGGTGCTGCTTGCGACCGTGCGCCAAAATCGCCCTACAGATGACATCAGGATTATTCAGCAGGCCTACGACTTTTGCCTGAAGCATCATGCTGGGCAAAAGCGCGCTTCTGGCGGTCCATTCGCGTTGCATCCTCTGGAAGTCGCTCTGGTCCTCGCGGAAATGAAGCTCGACGCCACTGCGATTGCCGCTGGCTTGCTCCACGACGCAGTGGAAGACACGCCCGTAACCAGTCGAGAAATCTCCGAAACCTTCGGCGAACAAGTGGCCCATATCGTCGACGGTGTCACCAAGATTGATAAAATTCAATTCGCCAACCGTGAAGACCGTCAGGCGGAAAACGTCCGTAAGATGCTGCTTGCCATGGTCTCGGACGTCCGTGTCGTGCTCATCAAGCTGGCAGATCGCCTGCACAACATGCGCACATTGGAGCATCTCCAGCCGGAACGCCAGCAAGCCATCGCCCGCGAGACCCTGGATATTTACGCTCCGCTCGCGCATCGCCTCGGCATGGGCAAGGTCCGTAGTGAACTTGAAGACCTTGCCTTCCGGTATGTCGATCCCTTAGGTCACGACCAGATCCGCACCGCCGTGGAAGCGAACCGTCAGCAGGGTGAGCAGTTCCTTCGCGAAATCGACGCCCTGCTGAAGGAGCGTCTCCTCGAACACACCATCACCGCGCGCGTTGACTGGCGCATCAAGCGCCTGTACTCCATCTATCAGAAATTGCAGCGTCAACGCATCACCGTCGATCAGGTTTACGATCTCCTGGCCGTGCGTGTCATCACGCAAACCGTGCAGGACTGTTACGCGGTATTTGGCCTCATTCACAGCATCTGGCGCCCTGTTCCAGGGCGCATCAAAGACTTCATCGCCATGCCCCGCCCGAATCTTTACCAGTCCCTCCACACCACTGTTATGGCAGACGGCGGTCATCAGTTTGAAGTCCAGATTCGCACCGAGGAAATGCATCGTGTGGCCGAAGAGGGAATTGCCGCGCATTGGAAATATAAAGGCGGCGGCTCGCCTGTAAGCGCAAAAGACGAGCAGCGTCTCGCCTGGGTACGGCAAATTGTCGAGTGGCAGCGCGACATGACCGACCCCAACGAATTTCTTTCCACGCTGAAAATCGATCTGTATCCCGAGGAGGTCTACACCTTCACTCCAAAAGGAAAGGTCGTCGTACTGCCTAAAGAAGCCACCCCCATCGACTTCGCCTATACCATCCACACCGAAGTCGGAAACACCTGCATCGGCGCAAAAGTCAACGGCCGCATGGTGCCGCTCAAAACCCGTCTGCGCAATGGAGATATAGTCGAAATCCTCACTCAGAATGGCCACACGCCCAGTCGCGACTGGCTCACTTTTGCTCGCAGCTCCCGCGCCCGCAACAAAATCAAGCACTGGTTGAATGAGCATCAACGTGAGCGCGCCATCGAGATCGGCCGTAAGCTACTCGACCGCGAAGCGCGTAAATATAAAATTCCCATCGCCCAACTCAGCGATGCCGACTATTTGAAAGTCGCTACTGACTATGGACTGTCCACCTCCGTGGATCTGCTTGCGGGCATAGGCTTCGGCAAATTTTCAGGTCGCCAGGTTCTCAATCGTCTCGTTCCCGGCGCAACCAATGTCCAAGCTCCAGAAGCAGACACCACGCCAGGCATGTCCGACGCCGTCAAACGAGTCTACTTTGGCAAAGGTTCAGACTCGCTTACCGTCGAGGGGCAGAACGATCTGCTCGTCTATCGCGCGCGTTGTTGCAACCCTATTCGTGGCGAAGAAATTGTCGGCTATGTCACACGAGGTAAGGGGGTCGCAGTACACGCGCGCAGTTGCACCAACGTACAAAATCTACTTTACGAGTCCGATCGTCGCATTGTTGTCGAATGGGCGCGCATGGCGGGCAAAGAGGACAGTTCTCAACGCGCGACCTATCCCGTGAAAATCATCGTCTACTGTGACGACCACGCAGGAATGTTGCGCGAGATGACCGCCGTCATCTCGGACGATGGAACCAACATCCGCGCCGTCGATACTAAGGCTGGCGCTGGCGCCGACACCGAAGCCATCGTGGAGTTCGTCGTCGATGCCTACGATGTAGGCCATTTGATCCGGCTCATGAATGGTCTCCGCCGCGTTCCCGGCGTACGCGAAGTCCAGCGTCAGCAAAAACTATAAGCTTCCAGGGGAATAGGAGCAGCACCAAAGAAGAGTCATTCTGAAGGGAGGTCACCGTGGGTCGCCGCGGCGACGAGTGAAGAATCCAGAGAATCTTTCCACGGCAAAAATCCCTGGCTTCATAAGAGATGAAACGCTCACTTTACTGATCGCGAAACCCACTTACTTGGCCAGCGTCGTTGCACCTTGGCTTGTCGTTACGTTGGTCAGCGCACAGCCACTCATTGTCTGGGAGAACTTAAAGTAAGGATGGAAAAACAGGGCCGCTCGCGCATCTCCCGTACCTTCAAGTTTTTCCAGTAACCACACGCCGTCCGGATAACGCTGCTGTCGTACATGAAGCCAGAACCCTTTATGGAGATTGGCCAACACACCTCCACCCACTTTCACGTCGTGGTCCAGGCGCGCATTCATGTCCACCAGTTGCCCAGTGAGTTCATCTACTTCGATTGTTCCAGTCATATCGTGTAAAAAAGTCTCCTCTGTCCCCTTCGGATGGACCTTCGGATCGCCACTCAGGTCATAGTCCAGGGTCGGTCGCCCATTTAGATTGACCCTATGCCCATTGGTATAGCGCAACATGTGCAGCAGCATGTCGATCTGCTTGGCATTTTCAGCATCCTGTTTCGCGACATATTTCTCATCGGAATCTTTCTTGATCTCCTTCTGCACGCGTTCTGCTTCCTTCTTTTTTTTGTCCTCCGACAAGGGCTTTCCGTCTTTGCTGGTAACTTCGTCGATTTCCTGTCCATTCACAAAAAACATGTTATATAGCTTCACATCGCGGTGTTTTACGTTGCCATTTTTGTCCGTCAGCAGGTTCTCGCCAACTGTTTTGCAGACGTAGCGCTCCTGCTCTGCTTGCGACTTTTTCAAATTTGCGAGTACGCGCTGCTTCAATTCAGCCGCAGAGGGAAGCGGTGCATTCCAATTGAATGCTGGGTCAGATTTAGAAATCGCCGTCGTCGGCTGCTTGCCTATTTGCGACCATCCTCGAACAATCGGGATGCCCGCCATCAGAACGGCCCCCACAACCACGCATCTCCAAATGGATTGCTTCATGCGTCTCTCCCCCAAATCATTAGACTTATCGGATCGGCCACTGGTCGCAGAATAGGCAGATTCAGAATCCTGAGTTTCCTCTATAGATGCAACTTCCGCGCACGCTTCTCAGGCAAGTACAATTGCACTCGATAGGAATAATCATGAACGAACAGAAAACTGCCATTCACACGCCGCACGCACCAGCGGCGATCGGCCCTTACTCGCAGGCCATCCGCATCGGCAACTTTGTCTTTACTTCCGGTCAGGTGGCCCTCGACCCAGCGACCGGGCAAATCGTCCCTGGCGGCATCGAAGCCCAGACCCATCGCGTCCTGCAAAATCTGCAAGCCGTCCTCGCCGCCGCTGGCCTCGATCTCGCCCGCGTGGTCAAGACAACAGTGTTTCTCAAGGACATGAACGACTTCTCAGCAATGAATAAGATTTATGCGGAGTATTTTCAGTCGGGAGCTGTTCCTGCGCCAGCTCGCTCCACCGTGGAGGTGGCGCGCTTGCCCAAAGATGCCTTGGTGGAAATTGAAGTCATCGCCTTCTGACCGTAGGGACCTAACTGAGTGTGCCCCATCCTTCGAGCTTTTACGAAGGGTGGGAGACAGAATCTACGGCTGCTTATAAATCACGCCGTCCTTCATCACGAAGTTCACTTTCTGAAGCACAGCAACGTCCTGAAGCGGATTTCCCGGCGCAGCCACCACGTCTGCATCCTTGCCAGTTTCTAGCGTCCCAATCTCGTTCTGCATGCGCAGCAACTGCGCTGCGGAGGACGTTGCCGCATGCAGTGCCTGCGCCGGTGTCATGCCGAACTTCACCATTTCACCAAACTCTATCGCTGGATCGATGTTCCAATCGAACCCGCCCACATCTGTGCCAAATGCGATCTTCACTCCCGCCGCCATGGCGCGATGAAACGTCTCTTCATGGATCTTGATCATCTGCAGCCACACCGGAGCGCCATCCGCCGCGCGACCCTTGGCAACATACTCTCCTACATAAATTGTAGGAACGTAATAGATACCCTTCGCAACCATCATCTTCATGTCTTCCGGCGCAATGTAGTTGCCATGCTCGACAGAATCGACGCCCGCCACCACCGCGTTGTGGACGCCATGCAGTCCCATGGCATGCGCCGCAATCGGATGCCCCTCGCGATGCGCTTCATCGACCATCGCCGCCAATTCTTCCGGCGTAAAGGTCGGAATATCGTCCAGCACGCCATCGGGACGCACAAAATATCCGCGATCCACATAGACCTTGATCCAGTCGGCCCCATAGCTGATCTGCTCCCGAACCGCTTTGCGGCACTCATTCGGCCCATCCACCAGTTGCACCCCATGGGGAACAGCCAGTCCAGGCACATAGCCTTGCAGCGGATAGGCCCCAGTCACATCCAGCGCGCGCGTCGCGACCCGCATCCGCGGTCCGGGAATGATGCCGCCTTCAATCGCATGTTTAATGTCGACATCGGCATAGCCCGCGCCTTCCGTCTCCAGATCGCGGATCGTCGTGAAGCCGTACATCAACGCTTTTTTCGCCGACTGTGCTCCGACGATTGCGCGATACGCCTGCGACTCCTTCAACAGTTGCTTGTCATAATCCGCTGCGGTAATGTCTCCTTGCAGCAACACGTGCGTATGCGCATCGATTAGTCCCGGCAGGCAAGTGTCCTGGCGCAAATCCACAATCTCAGTCGCAGGCGTCGAAGCGGGCACAGCATCCAGAATGCCGTGGATTTTTCCATCCACCACGGCAATCACTCCACCCTGGCGAAGCTCGTCCGTAGCTCCGGTAAATATAGCTCCGCAGCGAAGAAATGTGGTGGTAGACAAGTGAGGTTTCGTCGAGGCTTGGCCCAGCATCGGCAGAGTTGCCGACAGGCAAACGATAAGCAAATTAGATCGTAGCAATCGCATGCACTGGAACATACCGTTTTCAGCGCGCAACTGCAATCAGTTTCTTGACGGAAGATGTGCTACTGTCGTTGCAATCAAAACACAAAGGGCAGAAGATTTCTCTTCTGCCCTTTGTTAAAACCTAGCGCTCGACTTACAGCGGTTGTACATCCGCAGCCTGCCAGCCCTTCGGTCCCTTCACAACGTTGAACTGCACGGCCTGTCCTTCTTGCAAACTCTTAAATCCGTTTGAATTGATCGCAGAATAATGCACAAAGACATCTTCGCCATTTTGGCGCGAGATAAAGCCGAAGCCCTTCGCGTCGTTGAACCACTTAACTGTACCTTGTTCCATGGAAAGCTTATTTCCTAATTATTGAATTACGCTGAAGGGAATCGGAGCGACTACTAGCAGAAACTTGCTTTGGAGCAAAATCTACAACTGACCCGGTTCTATTCGAACGCAAGTTTAGTGTAGCAGGTTTTAGAAAAATACAAGAAAAAAATACAATCACTGTTCTAGGGTTAACCTCTTTGTCTTGCATGGGTTACGCTCATCAGTCTCGAAAAGGCAGCGAAAACAGCACTGCTAATGGTGCGTTATGCTGGCAAGACGCATGATATTTGAGGACGAATCGCTCGCTCTACTCAAAGAGGTTCTACCCACGCTGGCCGCGGGATTTTCCTCCCTTCCATCGCCCCGATCGGCACCATTGGATCACGCTGCTATGCTACAGGTGCTGGAGCAAGCTGCGACCCGGCTACACAAGAATTACCCGTATTTTCATCCGCTTTACGCCGGTCAGATGCTCAAGCCCCCGCATCCGGTGGCCCGGGCTGCCTACGCTCTGGCTACATGGCTCAATCCCAACAACCATGCTCTGGACGGTGGCCGCGCCAGCTCGCAAATGGAAATCGAAGCTGTCCGCGAACTCGCCACCATGTTTGGTTGGACGACGCATCTAGGCCATCTCACCAGTGGCGGGACCTTTGCCAACCTGGAAGCGCTTTGGGTTGCGGGACAGATCGCTCCCGGCAAAACCATCCTGGCTTCCTCCCAGGCGCACTATACGCATCACCGCATCAGCGGCGTTCTCCAACTCTCATTTGACGCGGTTGCTACAGATACTCGTGGCAGAATGTCCCTCGAAGCGCTCGAAGCCAGGCTCCAGCAGGACGATGTCGGCACCGTAGTTGTAACCCTGGGCACCACGGCTTTGGGAGCTGTTGATCCGCTCCCGCAAATCCTCTCACTGCGCCAGAGATACGGTTTCCGCATCCATGTCGATGCGGCCTATGGCGGCTACTTCACTCTCGCCTCGAATTTAGGAGCAGAGGCTGAGGCCGCCTACGCAGAACTGCCACAAGTTGACTCCATCGTGATTGATCCGCACAAGCATGGACTACAGCCCTATGGCTGCGGCTGCGTTTTGTTTCAGGACCCTTCCGTCGGGAGGTTCTATAAGCATGATTCTCCATACACCTACTTCACTTCGGACGAGCTGCATCTCGGCGAGATCACTCTGGAGTGCTCCCGCTCCGGGGCCTCCGCCGTAGCTCTCTGGGCCACGCAACGCCTGCTGCCGCTGCAACGAGGCGGAGAGTTCGCAACCATGCTGGAAGCCTGCCGTTCTGCGGCACTCGAACTCTACCGTCGTCTTCACGCTTCGCCGATATTTCTGGTGTCCGTTGAGCCGCAGCTTGACATCGTGAACTGGGCCGTGGCCGGAGATACCGTGGAAGAGAGTTCAGCTCGCGTTCGCGCGGTCTTCAACGCAGCCGCACGAAAAGATTTGCATCTCGCATTGGTGAAACTGCCGCGCGAATTTTTCCCGCCAAAGACGTGGCCCCAGTTCAATCTGTCAGCGGAGAATACTCCCTACGTCACCTGCCTCCGCTCCGTGCTGATGAAGCCCGAGCATCTGGCGTGGCTCGATGACATCTGGGAACGTATTCAATATGCTGGAGAGGAAAGTTTTCAACCATGAGTGCCAGCGAACATCTCGTTGTGCCTCTGGCTCTGCTATGGGGGCTGGCCGCAAGGCGCATCCCACCGCCAGCAATGTGTCGCTTTCGAACCATCCACTTGCCCGACAGATTCCTTGGAGCGGAGTATCGAAACAGGAAATGCACAGGTGCTCTCTACGGGTGATTCGACCTCTTGGACAATCGATTGGTTCGTACATGGAGCTGCCCAGCCAATCACTCGTCAGAGGTTTGAGCATGCTGCGGAGCACTTTTTATTGTGCGCGCCGTAAATTTGAGCGGTTCTATACAACCCCTTGCTCGAACCACTGATAAAATGCCGGTAAAGCGCTTGAACCTGAATACAGCACTTTTTAGCTTGAGATTGATCTTCGGTTTGGATCCAAGTGCTTGTCAGGCTCATGGGTATGTTGTGCTGTCGGATGTGCTTCTGGCTCTTCAATTGACTGCTCGATCATGCAGCAACGTTGACGTACTTACAAATTCGTGGAGAAGTAAATTCTATGGCAGTAATCAGTGAAGCGGCTTTGGATGCGCAACAAAGCGGCAATGAGTGGAAACGCATCCGGGTCGCATATTTTTCCATGGAAATTGCAGTTGCGCCAAACATGCCTACATATAGCGGAGGTCTCGGTGTTCTCGCCGGAGATACGTTGCGTTCCGCCGCAGACACTGGCCTTCCTCTTGTCGCCGTCACGCTCCTTCATCGCAAAGGGTACTTCCGCCAGCATCTCAGCGCCGAAGGCGTACAGACCGAAGAAGATGAACCCTGGAAGCCAGAAGAAATGCTTCAGCCACTCGGCCCTGTAGCTGCCATTACCATTCAGGGCCGTCCTGTCATGGTCCGTGCCTGGCGCAAAGACCTCGTCGGTGTTGACGGCCACATCGTTCCCATCATTTTTCTCGATACCGATCTCGATCCCAACAGCCCCTGGGACCGTCAGTTGACGGATCATCTCTATGGCGGCGACACCTTTTATCGCCTCTGCCAGGAAACCGTCCTAGGCCTGGGAGGAGTACGCATTCTAGCGGCACTCGGCTGCCAACCTGCCGTGTTTCATATGAATGAGGGCCATGCAGCGCTCCTGACACTGGGCCTGTTGGAAGAGCAGGTCAACGAAGGCAATCTGCTCGATGCAAGCCAGTCAGACCTCGATGCCGTGCGCGATCGTTGCGTCTTTACCACCCACACGCCGGTCCCCGCAGGGCATGATCGCTTTTCCATGGACCAGGCACGTCAGGTGCTTGGGGAAGAACAGACCCGCGCGCTCGAAAAATTTGGCTGTTGTCATGACGGCGTGTTGAACATGACCTACGTTGCCCTGCGTTTCTCGCGCTATGTTAATGGCGTCGCCATGCGACATGGTCTCGTTTCGCGAGAAATGTTTCCCGACTATCCAGTCCAGGCCATCACCAACGGCGTACATGCGGCGACCTGGATTCAACCTGCCATGCAGGAGCTGTTCGATCGAAAAATTCCCAATTGGCGACGCGACAATCTGTATCTTCGCTTCGCCATCGGCATCGACCCGACAGAAATTCGCAGCCGTCATCGGGAAGCGAAGCGCACGCTCCTCTCTACTGTGGCGGAGCGTACCGGCGTCCGTCTCCGCGAAGATCGTTTTACCATCGGATTCGCCCGCCGCGCCGCAGCCTATAAGCGCGCCGATATGCTTTTTGTCGATCCTGCACGGCTGGCGCAAATTGCTGAGCAATGCGGTGGTCTCCAGATTGTCTACGCCGGAAAAGCGCATCCCCACGACGATCTTGGTAAGAGCATTATCCACCGGGTGTTTGATGCGGCTGCAAACCTTCATACGGACGCCCTGACCATTGCCTATCTGGAAAATTACGAGTGGGAGCTGGGAGCGATACTCACTGGCGGCTCGGATTTGTGGCTGAATACTCCTCGACGTCCCTACGAAGCCTCCGGAACCAGCGGGATGAAGGCGGCCATGAATGGTGTTCCCAGTCTCAGCACACTCGACGGCTGGTGGATCGAAGGCTGTATCGAAGGGGCCACCGGCTGGTCCGTTGTGGAATCCGACAATGATGCGGAAGAAGCCGAATCTCTCTACGAAAAACTCGAAAACGAAATTTTGCCACTCTACTATCGCTATCCCCAGAAATGGGCGGAGATTATGCGCATGTCCCTCGCCATCAACGGTTCCTTTTTCAATACACACCGCATGCTCTATCAGTACGTGACCAACGCATATTTTCCCGGCGATCCCTCTACGCAAAGAAAATTCCAGTCAGAACTCCTGCTAGCGCGTTAATGCAGTCACGTATGACGCAATTGAAGGCAATGGTTGCGATTCTGAACGGAGAACGGACTGCCTCAATCTCCGCTTACGGGCAAGTCCGACGCTTTGAGGCGGCGTTGCTTATCGCGGAAGTGGGCAAAACGGATCTGTAGCTTGTCCCAGAAAAGATATACGACCGGGGTCGTGTAGAGGGTCAGAACTTGCGAAACCATTAAGCCGCCTACAATCGCGATACCCAGCGGACGCCGCAATTCAGATCCTGTCCCCCGACCGAGCGCCAGCGGAAGGCCGCCAAACAACGCAGCCATCGTCGTCATCATAATGGGACGGAAGCGTAGCACACACGCCTCATAAATTGCTTCTTCCGGGGTCTTACCGTGGTTTCTCTCCGCATCCAGCGCGAAGTCGATCATCAAAATGGCATTCTTCTTCACCAGGCCGATCAACAAAATCATCCCGATCAGAGCGATCACACTAAATTCGATATGAAGTAAAAGCAACGCAAGAATTGCGCCGATACCTGCGGAGGGCAGTGTCGAGAGAATCGTAATCGGATGAATGTAGCTTTCGTACAGTATGCCCAGTACTACATAAACTGCCAACAGTGCAGCCAGGATCAAATAAGGTTCATTTGCCAGAGAAGTTTGAAACGCCTGCGCGGTCCCCTGAAAGCCTGCGTGGATGGAGGCGGGCATGTGCGACTCCTGCTTCACTCGCTCGATGGCGTCCACGGCCTGCCCCAGCGCGATACCTGGTGCCAGATTGAAGGTCAGCGTCACGGCAGGGAACTGGCCCTGATGGTTCACCTGCAGCGCCGTGCGCCGCCGTTCATAATGCGCAATCGCGCTTAACGGGACTTCGGTGCTCGGAGGTGTTTGCGTCTGCGCCTGCGTCACAGTTGATGCCATTGCAGCGGAGCCTGTAGTTGCCGCCGGAGTGGTATTGGTCGCTTTGACATAGATATTGCGCAGCGCCTCGGGGTCCCTTTGAAACTGCTGCGCCACTTCCAGGACCACGTGATACTGATTCAGCGGAGTGTAAATCGTGGAGACCTGTCGCTGCCCAAATGCGTCGTAAAGAGTGTTATCGATCATCTGAGGAGAAATGCCCAATCGGGACGCAGTGTTTCGATCGATGACCAATTCGGTTTCCAAGCCCTGGTCTTGCAGGTCGGTTGAAACATCGCGCAACTCAGGCATTTTTTTGAACAATGCCTGTAGACGCGGCGCCCACTCCAGAAGCTCCGATAAGCTCTGGTCTTCCAGTGTGTATTGGTACTGTGCGTCGCTCATGCGTCCACCGACGCTGATGTCCTGCGACGCCTGCATGAACAGATTCGCGCCAGGAATTGCCAGCAGTTTCGGGCGCAATCGATTGATGATTTGGTCCGCAGACGCGTGTCGCTCGTTGTCAGGCTTCAACGTAACGAACATGCGACCCGTGTTCATCGTGTTCCCGTTGCCACCGATAAAACAAATGACGTTGTACACCGCCGGGTCCTTCATCACAATTGAGGAGAACTGCTTCTGTTTGATCCGCATGGCATCGAAAGAAACGTCCTGGTCCGCGCGAATCGAACCCATAATTCTCCCTGTGTCCTGCTGCGGGAAAAAACCCTTTGGGATGTAGATAAAGAGATAGACGTTGACGACAAATGTCAGCAGCGTGACCACCAGCATCAGCCCTTGATGGTCCAGCACCCAATGCAATCCATGCCTATAAATCGAGAGGGACTTTTCGAAGATCCATTCGCAGGCCTGGTAGATACGGCCATGTTTTCTGGCATGTTGATCGCGCAGAAAATACGCGCCCATCATGGGCGTCGTCGTCAGGGAGACCACCAGCGAAACGCAGATGGCGAGACTCAGAGTAACTGCGAACTCACGGAACAGCCGCCCGACAATGCCGCCCATCAACAGGATGGGGATAAAGACCGCGACCAGCGAAAGGCTCATGGAGATGACGGTAAATCCGATCTCCTTTGAGCCGCGCATTGCCGCATCGAACGCGCTATGGCCTTTTTCGCGATAGCGAGAGATATTTTCGATGACAACAATCGCGTCATCCACCACGAAGCCCGTCGAAATGGTGAGAGCCATCAGCGAAAGATTGTCCAGCGTGTAGCCCAGCAGATACATCATGCCGAAGGTTCCCAGTAGAGACAGTGGCACGGAAATGCTGGGAATCAAGGTGGCCCTTGGATCGCGCAGGAAGAAGAACACCACCAGGATGACCAGCAGCACAGAGATGACGAGCGTGGCTTCCACATCATTCACCGCAGCCCGAATCGTCAGCGTACGGTCCATCACCGTGAACATAGTGATGCTTGGCGGCAATGAGGCGGCAAGCTGTGGCATGTCCTTCTTGATCTGATCGACGGTATGAATAATATTTGCGCCCGGCGCTTTGAAAATGATCACCAATACCGCGGGCTTGCCGTTGGAAAGGCCCCACGTATAAATGTTCTCGACCGAATCGACGACATCGCCGATGTCCTGCAATCGGACGAGACTTCCATTGTTGTACGCAATAATTAGAGGCTTATATGCGGCAGATCCAAAAAGCTGGTCCGTGTCAGTAATGACCATCTGTGTGGTGTTGTTGTTCAGAGATCCTTTCGGCATGTTTACGTTGACCGTGCCGAGAGCGGTGCGTACCGCTTCCAGCCCGATCCCGTAAGAACTCAAGACCGTAGGATTGGCCTCGATGCGTACCGCAGGGTTGGAACTTCCTCCGACATACACCTGGCCCACGCCATTGATCTGCGCGAGTTTTTGCGCCAGTATCGAACTGGCGTAGTCGTAGATCTTCGGCTTCGGTATCAGATCGGAAGTCAACGCCAGAATATAGATCGGCGCATCCGCCGGATTGAACTTGTTGTATGTGGGATTGCCCGGAAGATTGCTCGGCAGTTGTCCGCGAGCCGCATTGATCGCCGCCTGCACATCGCGCGCGGCAGCATCGATATTGCGGTTCAGATCGAACTGTAGCGTGACGGACGATGATCCCAGCGTGCTGACAGAGGTCATCTGTGTGACGCCTGCAATCCGGCCAAATTCACGTTCCAGCGGAGTGGCGACAGCCGAGGCCATCACCTCCGGACTTGCGCCCGGCAGAGATGCCTGCACGCCGATGGTGGGAAATTCCACCTCTGGCATCGGCGCGACCGGCAACAGCGTGTACGCCAGGATTCCAGCGAGCATCAGCGCGATGGTGAGCAGCGCAGTGCCAACAGGGCGGCGGATAAATGGCGCGGACAGATGCATGGTGTCAGTCGCCCGATACTGTTTCATGCTGCATCGGTGAAGGATGCAGGGCTGTCTCCGATTGGCCTTTGCGGAATCGCCGCGCCAGACCATCGAAGAAGAGATATACAACCGGGGTAGTATAAAGCGTCAGCACCTGAGAAACGAGGAGGCCGCCGACGATCGTGACGCCCAGAGGGCGGCGCAGTTCCGCACCCGTTCCAGTCCCCAATGCCAGCGGCAGGCCGGCAAGTAGCGCAGCCATCGTCGTCATCATAATGGGACGGAAACGCAGCAGGCATGCCTGATAAATCGCCTCTTCCGGAGACTTGCCTTCATTCCGCTCGGCATCGAGGGCAAAATCAATCATCATGATCGCGTTTTTCTTGACAATGCCGATCAACAGGATGATGCCGATCAACGCGATGATGCTGAATTCCTCGTGGAAAATCATCAATGCTAAAATCGCCCCTACGCCTGCCGAGGGCAAAGTCGAGAGGATCGTAAGTGGGTGAATATAGCTCTCATACAGCACTCCCAGCACGATATAGACCGTCACCAGCGCCGCCAGAATCAGTAGAGGCTCGTTGGCAAGCGCCTTGCGAAATGCCTCCGCCGTTCCCTGGAAGTTTGCCGCCACAGAGGCCGGCATTCCCATGTCCCTTTTCACTCGCTCAACCGCGTCTACGGCCTGCCCCAGAGAAACACCGGGCGCAAGATTGAAGGACAGGGTAACGGCGGGAAATTGTCCCTGGTGATTCATCGAA
>JAKAYS010000020.1 GCA_021826695.1 Acidobacteriota bacterium
TCTGACACAGATCGCTCGGATCTGGCAGTACGGCAGCGTGGTGCGGTCGTGGTTGCTGGACCTGACAGCAGATGCGCTGGCAAAAAATCCGCAACTCGAAGGGCTGGAGGCTTATGTGTCCGACTCTGGCGAAGGCCGTTGGACCGTGTTTGAAGCGATCGATCTCAACGTGTCGGCTCCTGTGATCACTGAGTCCTTGATTCGCAGACTGCGTTCGCGGGAAGACAACAATTTCTCCGATCGTATGCTCGCCATTATGCGCAATGAGTTTGGCGGCCACGCAGTAAAAAAATCGACCTAGATATCCATGTGCAGTCCGACATGTTTTTTGCTAGCAAGGAGTTTTGTCTATGGCAACTACAGAAGTAACTATCTCTCCCGAGGAACTTAAAAAATCGAGCAGTCCAGAGCGTATTCCAGACCCCTGCGTCGTTGTCATCTTTGGCGCTTCTGGAGACTTGACCAAGCGCAAGTTGCTGCCCGCGCTCTATCACCTGGAGCAAGGGGGGCTGCTGCCGAGCAAATTCGCCGTCGTCGGCGTGGCCCGTCGCCCTCTTGGGGATGAGTTTGCGCAGGACATGCGCGACGGTATCGTCAAAGGCGGCGGCGTCGATGCAAAAGATGCGAAACTCGACGAGTTCATGGGCAAAGTGAACTACCATGCCATGAACTTCGACGATGCGGATGGCTACATCAAGCTGAAGCAGCTTCTCGAAACTCTTGACAAGAAACATGGGACGAATGGCGACCGCCTGTTTTATCTCGCAACGGCCCCGGACTATTTTGCGGAGATTGTGCATCAACTTGGCGCGCATGGCATGGCGAAGCCTGAAAAGGGCATGGTTCGAGTCATCATCGAAAAACCTTTCGGCCACGATCTGCAATCGGCCCGCGAGCTGAACGATGACGTAAACAAGGTGCTGTCTGAAGACCAGATATTCCGCATCGACCACTATCTGGGCAAAGAAACGGTGCAAAACATTTTGGTGTTCCGCTTCGCGAATGGTATTTTCGAACCCATTTGGAACCGCAACTTCATTGACCATGTGCAGATTACCGCCGCTGAAAGCATCGGGATCGAAGGTCGCGGACCATTCTACGAAAAGGCCGGTGCATTGCGAGACGTGGTGCAGAACCATGCGATGGAACTGCTCTCCTTCGTTGCCATGGAGCCGCCAGTGTCTTTTGGCGCCGCACCCATCCGCACAGAAAAAGTAAAGGTCTGGAAGGCCATCCAGCCGATCCAAATGCGGGACACTGTGCGCGGTCAGTACGGGCAGGGAGATGTAGATGGAAAATCGGTAATAGGATATCGCAAGGAAGAACGCGTCAATCCAGCTTCCAACACAGAGACCTTTGCCGCGATGCGCTTCCATATCGAGAACTGGCGCTGGGCAGGTGTCCCATTTTATGTCCGTGCAGGGAAACGTCTGGCCAAGCGTGCGACGGAAATCACCATCCAGTTCAAGCAACCGCCTATGCTGTTGTTCAAAGACAGCGCCGGAACGGGAAAGTGCGACGAGATTCAGCCCAACATCATCTCCATGCGCATTCAGCCAAACGAGGGCATCTCCTTGCGCTTTGCGGCGAAAGTGCCCGGCACCACGATGCAGAGCTGCCCCGTCAATATGGACTTCGATTATGCAACGGCATTTGGTGTATCGTCGGCCAATGGATATGAGCGGCTTTTGCTGGATGCAATGCTTGGCGATGCTACCCTGTTTGCGCACCGTGACGGCGTGGAAGCGACCTGGTCGTTGATGACGCCGATCCTCGAAGAATGGGCCGCGGACCCTCCGAAGGATTTCCCCAACTACGCTGCTGGGAGCTGGGGCCCGGCGGCTTCCGATGCATTGCTGGCCCGCGATGGCCGCCAATGGCGCAAACTATAAACGTCCGCGAAAAGAGATCATGCCGAAAATTACCAGGGTCTACTATCAGGTTGAAAAAAATAAGGAAGCATTGAGCCACGCGGCTGCGGACTGGATCGCTTCCTCTATCGAAAGCGCCATCGCTGCCAGTGGAGTTGCCAGAATAGCCATCTCTGGGGGCAACACTCCGCGGCGTGCTTTTGAACTGCTTGCCGATGTCAGTCAGCCATTCCGTCGGCGCATTGACTGGTCGAGGCTGTTCTTGTTCTGGGTGGATGAGCGCTGTGTTCCGCCCGGTGACAAGGACTCCAACTACCGCATGACACGCGAGGCGCTATTGTCGAAAGTTCCCCTGCCGGAAGCGAACATCGTTCGCATCGAAGGCGAGCTTGACCCGGAAGAGGCCGCCGCGCGGTATGAGTCCGCGATCCGCACCAAATTTCGTCTGGAAGGCGCCGAGGTGCCGCGCTTCGATCTCATCGAGTTAGGCATGGGTGACGATGGCCATACGGCCTCTCTGTTTCCACACTCCGCCGCGCTAGATTCTATGATGCGCCTGGCCGTTGCCAACCATGTGGAAGCAAAAAATTCGTGGCGCATCACGCTTACTTGGCCTGTCATCAACCACGCCAGCAAAGTTTTTTTTCTGATCCAGGATGCATCGAAGGCCCAGGTCCTGCACGATGTTCTGCTCGGCCCCTATCAACCGGAGATATGGCCCTCGCAGCTAATTCGACCGAAGAGCGGTGAGTTATATTTGCTGCTCGATGAAGATGCGGCGGCACTCTTGCCGCCCACAGTTGGCGGCAACGGTGTTTTGGAGGTGGGCCGATGATTCTGGCAGGCGACGTAGGAGGCACCAAAGTCCATCTCGCTCTTTACCGTTTTGAGCAGGCCGCGCTGCAACATGTGCGGGACCAGAAGTTTTCCGCGCCGCAGTATCCCGATCTTCAATCTATCGTTCGCGAATTTCTTGCTGTTGATGGTGCACAGGGCCCGCAAAATTCAGACACAATTGACGCAGCCTGCTTCGGCGTTCCCGGTCCGGTGCGTAAAAATGTGATTCGCCTCACCAATCTTCCGTGGACGCTCGACAGTCGCCAACTTGCGCGCGATCTCGACATCGAACATCTGTTCCTCATCAATGATCTCGAAGCAAATGGCTATGGTATCAATGAGCTCAGTGCCGACCAGGTATTCATTCTTAGCGAAGGCGACAGCAGTCAGGTTGGCAATCGAGGCTTGATTGCCGCCGGTACTGGACTTGGCGAAGGCATGATGATCTGGAATGGAAAGAGCCACATCCCGATGGCGTCGGAAGGCGGCCACACGGATTTTGCTCCGCGCAATGCGCTGGAGATGGAACTATTACAGCATTTGCACGCCGGCCTCAATGGCCACGTCAGTTGGGAGCGTGTCTGCTCTGGAATTGGCCTCAAAAACATCTATGCGTTTTTACGCGATGTGAAAAAAATGGAAGAGTCAGCAGCACTCCGTCAACGCATGCAGGAGGAAGATCCAAATTCCGTCATCGGCGAACTGGGTGAGTCTGGCGAGAACGAGTTATGCGCGAAGACCCTGAATATTTTCGTATCTGTGTATGGCGCGGAAGCCGGCAATCTCGCTCTTAAGATTCTGGCGCACGGTGGCATCTATGTCGGCGGCGGGATTGCGCCTAAGGTGCTGAAGACGATGCAGAGCGGCGCGTTTATGGACGCGTTTTGCGACAAGGGACGCATGCACGACCTGGTTGCCAACATGCCAGTGAGGATCATTCTCGAAAGCCGCGCCGCGTTGATGGGAGCAGCGGCCTACGCTGAGGCGCGCGCCGCAGACCTGTCCGGTCGGTCTCTGCGCGCCGCCTCGGTGCGCTTAGTTGATCGAAAGATCTCAGGCAAAATTTAGATACAAATCCCCATGAAGATACACACACACATCTATCGGATCGCGATCACTGCCTTGCTGCTGGGTATGTCACCGCTGGCATTCGCACACGCTGTTCTGGTGCGTTCGACACCAGCCGATCAGTCCGTCGTGCATGGCCGCAACGTGGTCATGTCGCTCGAATACAACTCGCGGATTGATGCCAGCCGCTGCACCCTCACACTGACAGGCCCGAGTGGACAAATCGTGCCAGTGCAGATGGAAACCAGCGCGAAGCCTGCGGAGTTGAATGCCACGGCCAGCAATCTGGCCAACGGAAACTATCGCATCCACTGGCAGGTATTGGCCAGTGACGGCCACATCACGAGAGGCGATATCTCATTCAGTGTCGTCGCTAAGTAGCCCAGGGTCGTCGCTAAGTAGCCGTTGAAGAGGATTTTCCACTCAGAAGCAGGTGGGAGGGAATTGGGCCATTCCAATAGGGTCGGACCAATACGGTGCGAGCATCTCAGTAGCTCCCGGAGAAGAATCCATTGCTTTGGTTTTTGCGAGACTATCCGCTGGCGGCCGTTCTGCTGCGCGCCGCTACGCTGGCGTTTGAGGCGCTCCTGATTGGCGGAATTGTCTTTTGCGCGTGGCTGCTCCCGGCACCGAAGAGCATCGAGCAATTTTCTCAGCGCGCCCTACGCGTTCTACGCATCGCTGCTGTAGGGTTGGCATTCACGCAAATATGTTTCGTCACGCTCGACAACGAAATGCTGATGCATACCGGCGGACTGCGCATCGCCGACCTCATCACGGCAAATTATTTTCTTGCAGGAATGCTACTTGTCTGTGCATCAGGAGTTTTTTT
The DNA here is from genome assembly GCA_021826695.1 of Acidobacteriota bacterium. Classification (GTDB taxonomy): domain Bacteria; phylum Acidobacteriota; class Terriglobia; order Terriglobales; family Acidobacteriaceae; genus JAKAAZ01. The sequence goes on from JAKAYS010000020.1 coordinate 4,609, forward strand.
ACTTGGCACGCACGTAGGCTTGCCGCAAAAAAGAATGTGGCTGTTGTTCCTTCTTCCGCTACTGGCGGCAACTGTCTGGACCAGCCACGCGGCCTCACGACTGGAAGATCGCGCTGGGCTGATGGTATTGACGGGCCTGCATCAATTGGGCGCTGGAATTTGGATCGGAGGCATGCCGTATCTCTGGTTGCTGCTCGGTACGGCCACTGGCGATGAGATCGCCGATATCCGACAGCGCGCGGTGCGTCGATATTCTCGCGCAGCACTTGTCAGTGGTGTGGTCCTGGTACTCGCGGGGACCATCATGGCATGGGTCTATACGCAGTCGTGGAGCGGCATCTACGGCACAGCCTACGGCGTTGTGCTGGTGGCAAAAATCACTATGCTGCTGGCCCTGCTGCTGCTCGGCGCAGGCAATTTTCTCCTCATCCGCAAGGGCCGCCTATATTTGCCACCGACACTGTTACGAATCGCACGATTCTCCGAGGTCGAAATCGGAATAGGCTTCACCATCATCCTCGCTGCCGCGTCGCTCACCTCGCAACCGCCTGCCGTGGACCTTGTCCAGAACCGGTTGACGTTGCCGGAAATCGCAGCCCGCATGACACCACATTGGCCGCGTTTGAAAAGCCCCCCGCTCCATGCTATGCCGAAGTTGCAGCCGATCGGCCAGGCCATGCAGACCTATGCATTGTCCCCAGATGACGCCAACAGCGCCAACAATCAGATCGAGCAAGCATGGTCGGAGTACAACCACCACTGGGCCGGGATCGTTGTGTTTGCAGCCGGCTTGCTGGCGATCCTTGGCCGATGGGACCGCGCCAAGTGGGCGCGACACTGGCCACTGGCCTTTCTCGGCCTGGCGGTATTTCTGTTTCTGCGCGCCGACCCGGAGGCGTGGCCGCTCGGTCCGCGCGGCTTCTGGGCCAGCTTTTACAACCCGGAAGACTTACAGCATCGCCTGTACGTTCTGCTCATCGTCAGCTTCGTTGCCTTCGAGTGGAGCGTGCAGACGCATCGCCTGCAATCGCAAAAGGCCGCGCTGGTATTTCCCGCCGTCTGCGCACTCGGCGGCGCATTGCTGCTGACGCACAATCATACGCTGGGCAACGTCAAGGAAGAGCTGCTGGTCGAGATCAGCCACACCGCCATTGCCATCTGCGCCGTCTTCGCAGGATGGTCGCGATGGCTGGAGCTGCGTGGTTCAGGACAGGACGGCTATGGGCGTGCCGCACGCATCGCCGCCTGGGTCTGGCCCACTTGCCTCATGCTGATTGGCTTGATTCTGCTGAACTATCGGGAATCGTGAGTCCGCCGCATAGAATCCCAGGTTTCAGAATCGATACCTGGGGTACCTGGCTCAGGATGACAATTCTCATGGGACCTCGCCGACCTGCGGGATGACCACTCAATATCCGTTTGCGATCAGATATTCGACGGTCAACTCGAAATGTTTTTCTTCTGTTGCCGCGGAAGCAGCCAGCCGTTCCGCATACTTTGCCATCACATCAACTTCAATGTTCAACGGACTGCCCTTGGCGAGTGTATGCAGATTGGTCGTCTTGTAGGTGTGCGGAATAATGGCAATCGTCACAATGGTCCCTTCCACGCTGGCCACCGTCAGGCTGATGCCTTCCACGGTGATGGAACCCTTTTCCACCACATAACGCGCGCACTCTTCGGGAACATTTAGGCGTAACCACCAATCAGTTGCAGCGCCGCGTGCGCCTGCCACCAGCGGCTCCAGAGACAGCACGGTGCCCACACCGTTCACATGCCCCTGGACGACGTGGCCTCCCATAGGAGTACCCGCAGGCGTAGGCAATTCCAAATTTACGATGGAGCCGGGATGCAGTCGTAACAGGGAAGTGCGCGCAATGGTTTCCGCCGCCAGGTCCGCAGAAAAAAGATTGCTGTCCGGGTTAATGTCGAGCGCCGTCAGGCAGACTCCGCTCACCGAGACGCTGTCGCCAGCGTGCAGTCGCTGCACCAGCGTGGGCGGTCCCGCCACCGTGATGCGTGTCAGTCCATGAACATCTTCCAGAGAACGAATTGTGCCGGTGGTTTCGATCAGGCCGGTAAACATGGCAGTCCTTTCAACATACTCAGGTCCATACTTCATCTATTCCCATGGATTATGCAGATAGCCTTCCACCGCGAAGTCCTCGCCCATTTCATGCAGGCGATAGCTTCCCAGGCGCGTGGAAAAATACGTGCTCGCATGCAGCGACCGCACTACCGGGACCGCCGCATCTCCGTAGATGACAGGCGCGTAGAACAGAAAAAGTTTGTCGACAATTTGAGCCGCCAGCGCCGTCGCATTGATCTGCGACCCACCCTCGAGAATCACGCTGATCAGTTCCATCTCGGCCAGTCGGTCGATGACTGCCAGCAAAGACACTCTGCCGGTGTTTGGGTCTGGCGCCAGCCGTTCCACGCGAACGCCACGTTCCTCTAATATTTTTGCGCGCTGATGGGCAGCCTGTGTGTGGAAGACAAGAACATCCTGGTTCGCGGTGCGGACCAATTGCGTCTCCAGTGAAAGCTGCAATGAGGAGTCCAGCACGACGCGCAACAGTGGCCGTCGCCGATGCCTGCCACTGCGGTCAGTTAGCAGCGGATCATCGTTCAGGATGGTTCCAATACCTGTCAGGATCGCGTCCGCGCCGTGGCGCAATTCCTGCACCGTCTCGCGGGAACGATCGCCGGTGATCCAATGGGTGGAACCGGAAGGAACATGATTTTTGGTGAGCGGCGGCGCGATGCGTCCATCCAGAGTCAGCCCCGCCTTCAGGGTAATAAAGGGGCGACCCGTGCGAATGAATTTTGCAAAGGCTTCATTGATGCGGCGCGCAGCCGCCTCCTTCACTCCAATGGTAAGAGAAATTCCTGCTGCCTGTAGTCTGTCCAGACCGCGTCCGCTCACCTGTGGGTTGGGATCGCGGGCCGCCGTCACGACACGCGCCACTCCGGCGGCGATCATTGCATCCGCGCATGGGCCAGTGCGTCCGTGGTGGCTGCACGGCTCCAGCGTAACGTAAGCCGTGGCCCCGCGGGCCTGTTCTCCGGCCTGTTTCAGCGCGACGATCTCGGCATGGTCTTTGTCGGCGTAGGCGTGGAAGCCTTCTCCTATCACCACATTGTCATGAACCAGCACGCATCCGACGGCAGGGTTGGGCGACGCCAAGCCAACAGAGGACTCAGCCAGCGCGAGCGCCCGCTCCATCCAAATTTCATCCGAACTCGATAGAATTTGCGTCATTCCTTCGGTCTGTCTCTTATGCGATGCGGATGGAAGTGAGAAACCTCAGCCATCCAACAGTGAGTCCACAAATGCGCTTTTGTCGAACGGAATCAAGTCTCCCATTTGCTCGCCAATCCCGACATAGCGCACCGGCAGTTGAAGCTCGCGTGCAATGGCGATTACGATGCCGCCCTTGGCCGTGCCGTCCAGCTTGGTCAGCACGATACCCGACACCTTCGCAGCCTGGGTAAACAACCGCGCCTGCTGTAGACCATTTTGCCCCGTCGTTGCATCCATCACCAGCAATGTCTGATGCGGGGCATCGACCTGGAAACGCTGGGCTGTCCGGCGCATTTTGTCCAGCTCCGCCATCAGATTGTTCTTCGTGTGCAGGCGGCCCGCCGTGTCGACCAGCAGCACATCGATGCTACGCGCTTGCGCGGCCTGCAACGCGTCATATAGAGCAGCAGAGGGGTCGCCCCCCTGTCGTGTGCGGACCATCTCCACGCCAGCACGCTGGCTCCATACTTCCAGTTGCTCGATCGCTGCTGCACGAAACGTATCGGCGGCGCATAGCAGCACAGATTTTTCCTGTTCCCGATAGTAGGCAGCCAGCTTACCGGTTGTGGTTGTCTTGCCCGTTCCGTTGACGCCAACCAGCAGAATGATCTCCGGTCTAACGGTGCATGCACGTTCTCCTGAAGGTACGGAATCAAGGATACGCAACAGCTCCGCCTTCAAAAGGTGCTTCAATTCGACGCCATTTCGGATCTGCTGCCGTGCTGCTTGTGGCCGTAATTGGTCTATGATCTCCTGCGAGGTCACAACTCCGATGTCGGATGCAATGAGCGTGGCTTCCAGCTCTTCGAGTGCGGCTTCGTCCACCGGACGCGTCAGCGTCAGCAGGTCGTCCATCCGCTCCTGCAAATTGTCGCGGGTCCGCGTCACCGCCTGCTTCATGCGGTCGAGCAGGCCGGGCTTTTGTTCAGGAGTGCCGAAGAGTGTCAGCATGAAGTTTGAAAAGAAATGTCCCGACTTCAGTGTATCAACCCAGCAACGCAGCAGAAATCAGGAGAGTTTCATTTTGAACGGAGAGTGCTTTGGCTAGCGGAGTGAAGAACCCCAAGAGACTTTCTGCGGATTCGCATTGCACAACTGGAGAACCAGGTTAAGCGGAAATCGCTGTCGGTTGTTCCCAGTCTTCTTCGGGTGTTTTTTCCCGCGTGGGCAGCACGACAAGGCCAGCAGCGTACGCCCGGCAGAATCCTTCCACCACCTGTTCATCAAATTTCGTGCCGCTCATGCTGCGAAGAATACGCAGTGCATAGGTACCTTCCATGGCGTCCTGGTAGGTGCGGTTGTGCGTCATCGCATCGAACGTATCGGCGACCGAGATCACGCGGGCCATCATAGGAATTTCGTCGCCTTTCAGTCCATGCGGATAGCCTGACCCATCGAGCGATTCATGGTGGAGTTCCACTCCCGGGAGCAGGTCGGCAAGCTGTGGCACGGGACGCAGCATCTCTACACCGCGCGCCGGATGCGTCTTGAGAATCTCAAATTCCTCTACTGTGAGTACTCCAGGCTTGGTCAAGATTTTCTGGTCCATGCCAATTTTTCCGATGTCATGCAGCAGCGCTGCAAGCCGGATGCGGTTGCTCTCTTCCGGGTGCAGTCCCAGTTGTTTGCAGATCAGGGTCGAGTATTCCGCCACGCGTCCTGAATGCCCGCGCGCATAGAAACTCTTCGTGTCGATGGAGGCCGACATGGCTTCCACCAGACGGACAAAAATCGCATGATGATCGCGGGAAAGCAGAATCCATTTCGCCAGGGAGGTATCCGGGCTTTCGTTCATCCCGCTCAGTTCACGGGCCAACTCTTCAATTTCCGGCAATCCCGCGCGTGCGGAGTGGAGTACGAATTCTCCGCGCTTGATCGCCTGCGTCGTTTCCAGAAACTGGCGCATGTCGCGTGCAAATTCCAACGTCACCATCCAGCACTTTACCGTAAAGGCCGCCGCGATGGTGGCGAGCAGCAATTCGGGGACCCTGTCTTTCCAGGCAGGAGAATCAACGGCGTGACGCGCAAGCGCCAGACACATGACCCCAGCGGTGAAAGGCAGGAGCAGTGTCAGGTACAGCACACGGAGCTTGGGGTTGCTTTTGATCTGCATATGCGCAACGCGAAAGTGGCAGCAAATTCGCTTTCCAGGGGAGTTTCGCTATACGCGTCGATATTACCTTGGAAAGGTATCACTTCGGAAGAAAATAAATAAATTTCCTCAAAAGCCAGAAGCTGCAAGAGCATCATGCAAACGTTGAGACCCAGGCTTGGGGGGCGCCACGGCAAGAAGGGAGGCGAAATTATTCATCCCGGCCCGGGCGAGACATCAGTTCCCGCATCGCGTCCTTGGCCGAGATGCGTTCTTTTAAGATTTCGCCGATCTGTTCGGTGATTGGCATCTCCACGCCCAACTGACGCGCCAGCCCCAGCGCGGCATGGGTGGTGCGGACCCCTTCCGCCACTTTGCCCTGCATCTCCAGCAGAACGTCCTGGAGTTTGCGTCCCCGGCCCAACTCCATGCCGACGTGGCGGTTCCGGGACAGCGCTCCTGTGCAGGTCAAAACCAGGTCGCCTAATCCGGCCAGCCCAGCCAGCGTGTCCGATTGTCCCCCGCAGGCGACCGCGAGGCGGGTCATCTCCGCAATTCCGCGTGTAATCAAGGCCGCCACGCTGTTGTGTCCCAACCCCAGTCCGCAGGTAGCGCCAGCGGCAATCGCAATCACATTTTTCAGGGCGCCCCCAAGCTCCACACCAACTACATCGTCATTGGTGTAGAGGCGCAGCGTCGGTCCGGCAAACTCCTCCTGGATGCGAACCGCCAGGGCCGCATCCGCAGACGCGATGGTGATGGCCGTCGGACTTCCCGATCCGACCTCCTGAGCAAAGGAGGGCCCGCTGAGCACGGCGCAAGGCAATTCAAGATCATGGACTGCCAGCACCTCTGCAATCACCTGCGTCATGCGCAGATAAGTGCCGTCTTCGATACCTTTAGTTGCATTGACGATCAGTTGATCGCGGTGGAGCAGCGGGGCCATGGTGCGGCAAATCGCGCGCAAATGCTCAGACGGCACGACCAGCAGGACAATCTCCGCCTCGCCCAAGGCCGTTTCCAACTCCGTCGTCACTCGAATGGAGGCTGGGACAGAAAGCCCCGGAAGATAGGCGCGGTTTTCCCGCGCGCGCTCTATGGTATCGGCAACCTGCGCGGTATGCGACCACAGCGTAATGCTATGTCCTGCGTTATTTGCGGCGCCATGTGTGTCGCGCCGCGCAAGGACCACCGCCAGGGCCGTCCCCCATGACCCTGCGCCTATAATCGCAATGCGGCTCATACAATGCTGCTTTCCTTTTCGGCGTCTTTATTGCCAAAGCGATATTCCGTCCCATGCAGAAGCCGCTGGGCATTTTTTTTGTGCTTGATTAGAATCATCGCCGGGACCAGAAAGATGCTGGCGACAAATATAGGTCCGTGCCCGTAGTGGACCCCCAGCACTCGCGCCGCAAGCCACACCCAGACGGGAAACGATGTAGCGGCCAGAATGGATGCCAGCGATACATAACGTGTGATCCATGTCGTGACGATAAATACTGCCACGGACGAAAGGGCCGCCAGCGGAGCAAGCGCCAGAAATACTCCCAATGCTGTCGCAACGCCCTTACCGCCTTTGCCGCGAAGCCAGATGGGGAACACATGGCCAACCACCGCGAACAACGCGCCAATGGAGGCTGTGTCGATGGCATGGCTGCCAGTCGCCAGATGTCGTGCAATCACGACCGCAACAAAGCCTTTGCCCAGATCGAGCAGCAGGGTCAGAATTCCCAGCCACCGCGAGCCGGAGCGGAGCACGTTGGTCGCGCCAATATTGCCGCTCCCGGTCTGTCGGATGTCTTGTTTGCGAAAAAGCAAAACCAGTAGATATCCGAACGGGATCGAACCTAGCAAATACGAAATTATTGCTGCAATCCAATCGACAGTCATGGGAGTACGTATCGAGTGTAGCAGTGGCGCCCGTGACCTGGGGCGAACTTCCGCGCGACGTTACATGAACTTTCTGCGAATCATATCGAGCGCCTGCTGGGTTGCCAGCCAGCGGACACGCTCCCGATCGCCACGAAAGTTTTTTTCGCACACGCTGATTTCTTTTCCATCGTCGAGTGCGATATAGACCAGCCCGACCGGCTTTGTATCGCTGCCTCCGGTAGGCCCGGCGATACCGGTGATGCCCACGCCAAGGGTCGCCTGCGTGCGGCGTCGGATTCCATGGGCCAGCGCCTCTGCGACTTCGCGGCTCACTGCGCCCTTTTCCTCGATCAGTTCTTCCGGCACATCGGCAAACTCCGTCTTCAGCGCATCGGAGTACACCACCGCTCCACCGAGAAAGGATCGAGAACTTCCAGCAACGCTCGTCAAACGCTGCGCCACCATGCCGCCGGTGCAGCTTTCCGCCAGCGCGACAGTGGCCCCACGAATTTCCAGATAATAGAGGACGATCTGCTCCAGAGATTCGCCATTTGACGAGAAGATGTCGTCTTCCATTTCTTCTTCCACGCGGCTGGCCAGTTCCTGCACGCGCGCCTGCGCCACTTCCAGAATCGTCTTGGCACACTGTAGATGGAGTTGTACCTCGCCCACATGCGCCAGGATCGTCGTTTCGACATCGTTGAAGCGCGTATAAATAGGCGCCAGCCGCGCATCCACTTCAGACTCCGGCAGCATCGCCATTTTCAGTACACGACGCGCAATGTGGCGCGGCGGCAGCGCAGTCTTCAGTCGTGGCAGACACTCCGCGATAAATAGCGGCTTCAGCTCCGACGGTGGCCCCGGCAACAGGATTACCAGCTTGCGATGTTTCCCGACGACGATGTCCAGCCATTGTCCGGGCGCGGTGCCATTGGCATTCGGCAGCACCTCTGCGCCATCGATCACGTCGGCCTGTTTGGAGTTGTTGCCAGGCATGCTGGAGCGCCGCTCGGCAAATCGCTTGTAAAGCGCGGCCAGCAGGTCGCCATTGCGCCGCACCCGCACACCGAGCGCTTCTCCGACTGCTTCACGCGTCAGATCGTCTTCGGTCGGCCCCAGACCGCCCATCACGCAGACAATGTCTGTCCGGCCCAGTGCAATAGATACCGCCTGCACCAGATGCGCTCTGCGGTCGCCGACAATCGTCTTGAATGTGACTGTAACGCCCAGCCCATTGAGCTGTTCGGTAAGAAAAAGCGAGTTCGTGTCCTGGCGAAAAGGAGTAAGCAGCTCCGAACCGACGGCGATGATTTCTGCGAGCATGTGGGAATCAGTAGAGCGTAAGAAGTTTACTGGAACGAGTATATTTCTGAAGAACACACAGTCATACTTCGGTTGGCCCACCTTCCCGCAAATGAGGTGGAAGAATGCAATCGCGCGCTTCCACCTCTAATGTAGCAAGCGTCCAACTACATCCAATCCCACATGATAAACGGCGTCGCGCGTAGCCAGCACAGCGTCGCCCTCGGGCAGAAACGCCAGGCCCACAATTCCAGATCCAGACACTACCAGGGATGCTTTCTTGTCCGGTGCAATCTTCACCACGCCCCGACGGCCATGCAGCGAGGCAGCCACGTAAACGTTGCCGGCCACGTCGAGCGCCAGCCCCTGCGGACGACCCAGGCCACGATAGAAAGTGGAAACGCTGCCATCCTGCTCAATGGCGTGGATCGCATCGTTTGCCGACGTGGTCGGCCCACTGACCAGCAGCGTGCCGCTATCGGTAAACGCCAGATGATAGGCGGCCACGCTCGGTTCCAGCGTTGAAAAGACAAAGACCTTTCGGTCCTGCGTAATTTTGAAAATCGTGCCGCTGCGATCTCCCACATACAGCAATCCGTCTTTGTCGAAGGCCACCCCGGTTGCGATGCCCATGCCTTCTGCAAACACCGATTTTGCTCCGCTCGGGGTCACTCGATAGATGGTGCCTTCATGCCTGGAGGAGATGTAAAGATGCCCCTCTGCGTCGAGCGCCATTCCAGTCGCATTCAAAATCCCCGTCACAAAAGGCCTTACCTGATATTCCACATCGATCCGATACACCGACACTGGAGTTTTTTCGCCACGCGGTCCCGAAAAAGTAACGTAAACATTACCATCCGAATCCGCGACCGGGTTTGCCACTGGATGCATCTTCTCGGCAATCGCAATCCCGACCGCCAATGGCATGGGATTGCTGGCGTGTCCCTCCACCCGCAACTGCACGTTTCCAGAGATCGTTCCTTCCGGTACCTGGAGCAGCACGCGAGATTCGCGGCTCATTGTCACTGGCGCGCGCTGTTCCCCGATGGTCGCGGAAGGCTGATGGTAGCCTTGGGGCGCCAGCGCCCGGCCATGCACTTCCACTTCGCCGCCCGGTAGCGCTGCCAGCGGGTTGATGGATGCAATATGCGGTGCGCTTTCCGTTGAGTGGAGACCGAACTTCATTGGGACCTCTCTGCGCTACAGGCCTTTAACCGTAACCCTATAACCAGCGGCTGGCAATCCACACCAGTGCCAGCGCGTAGGATCCGGCGGCAACGTCATCCATCATGATGCCGAATCCGCCATGCATTCTGTCAAACTGGCGTGCCGGTGGCGGCTTCAGAATATCGAAAACGCGAAACAGCAGAAAAGCCAGCAGCCAAAGCCATGGGCGCGTGGTTGCTCCGATCAGCGCGATCCACTGCCCAGCCACTTCATCCAGTACGACAAAGCCGGGGTCTTCCGTTCCCGATTCGCGCACAATGATGCTGGACGCCGGAATCCCCACCAGCACAACGATCAGGGCAGCGACGGCAGTTGCGAGCGCAAGCTGGCCGCGCGAAAAATGGGCCCAATGCGCAACCGCAAGCCACAACACCAAGCCAGCCGCCGACCCCCACGTGCCAGGCCCGGGGCGCAAAAAACCCGTGCCAAAAAACGTCCCCAGCGTCCAGGCCCAGGCAGTCCGTTGCCTCTTCATCGCAGAATCTTCATTTATTCTTCGTCGCCTGTCGTTCTTCCACTGCGGTGCATCTCATCCAGACCTTCCAGCACTTCCGGATCAAGGATGGGAGAAGAAATGCGATACGCCCCACTCGCCCACTTGCCCAGATCGATCACTCGACACCGATCGCTGCAAAACGGCATGTCCGGACAGTCCGGCAGGACCAACGAGCTACAAGTAGGACATCGAAGCGCCTTGATTTTCTGCTCTTTCGGCATAGCAACCTCAAAATGTAACTTCCTTAGTTACACATTATGGCTCGTCATTCTGGGGTCGCCGCGGCGACCGACCTTCGTTCAGAACGACTTCTCTTCTGTACATTTCTGCGAGTAATAAAAAATCCTCACGCAACCACCCGCGCAACCAGATCATAATCGTGGGCTTCCGTAACTTCGCAGAGATGAAAACTTCCCGCCTGCAACGCCTCATGCGGCCCAAAATCATTGATCAAAATTTTGCCGTCGATCTCCGGCGCGTGCATGGCCGTGCGGCCCTGCCATAGTAGCGGGGTCTCTTCTCCTTCACCTTCCACCAGCACGTCGAATGTTTGGCCTACTTGCGCTGCGCGCGCCTTGCGGCTGATCTGCAATTGCTCCCGCATCAGCTTGCCCTGCCGCGCGGAAATCGTCCGCTTCGGCACCTTCCCGTCCAGGTCGTACGCGGCGGAACCCTCTTCATCGGAGTATTCAAACACCCCCAGCCAGTCAAACTTGACCTCTTTGACAAAGCCAAGCAGCAGCGCAAAGTCCGCCTCCGTCTCGCCGGGAAAGCCGGTGATGAAAGAAGTTCGCAGCGCAATCTCCGGCATGGTCGTCCGCGCCCGCTCAATCATCTTCAGGAAAATGTCAGCGCCGCCGCCGCGCTTCATTCGTTTCAGCACGTTCGGCGCAGCGTGTTGTAGCGGCACGTCGAGATACTTGCAGATGTTCTCATGCCGCGCCATGGTGTCGAGCAGCCGCTGCGTCACCTTGTTGGGGTACGCATACAGGAAGCGAATCCAGCGCAATCCTTCAATCTGCGCCATCCGATCCAGCAGTTGCGCCAACCCGTCCTTCATGCCAAAGTCTTCGCCGTAACAGGTGGTGTCCTGGCCAATCAGCGTAATTTCCCGCACGCCTTCGGCGACCAGCCGCTCCGCTTCGGCGATCACAGACTCAAACCGGCGCGAGCGAAACTTGCCGCGCAGTTGCGGAATGATGCAAAAGCCGCAGGGATGGTCGCAGCCTTCCGCGATCTTGATGTAGGCCGATGCGCGCGCCGTGGTGCGCAGGCGCGGAGTGTGTTCGTTGTACAGATAGTTCGGCAAGCTGGCGATGGCCCCGTCCCAGCTTTCACGGGAGAATCGTCCCTGCGACTCGCGATGGTCGCCCTCCGCGCGGTGCGAAATCGCGGCCTCCGCAGCGGACAGTATACGAAACGGCGAACCCAGCGCTGCTGTGCTCGGTGGCGCAATAATGCCAGCAGCCGCAAGGATCTCCTCCAGCTCGCCGGTGCCCACCACCGCATCCACTTCAGGAATATTTTTCTGGATCTCATCGCGGTAGCGCTCGACCATGCAACCGGCAACCACCAGGCGCGTGGCGTTGCCACTGGTCTTCAAACGCGCCATTTCGAGGATCGTATCGACTGACTCCTGCTTGGCCTTGTCGATAAAGGAGCAGGTATTTACCACCAGCACGTCCGCTGTCTCAGCGTCGGAGGTGATGGTCGCGCCGCCCTGCGCCAGAATGCCCATCATTACTTCGCTGTCGATCAGGTTCTTCGGGCAGCCCAGGCTGATGAAGCCAACTCTTGTCACGGGTCGGATAGGCTGCTCCGCCAGCGCGGAACTGTTTCCAGCCACCAGCTTCGTGTCGGGACCGGGTGATATTGCTTGCAGAATCGTCACCCTTCTATTCTAACAATCGACCGGCTGGCCCTGTTTGAGCAGGCTGTTGCCCACAGAACTGCCCTTGCTTTCCCGAAGTGCCATATATCATGATAGGTAGCAAAGGGGTGCGATTATGGCACAAGTGGAGAAAGCACGGGTCTTTATGAGCGGCAGAAGCCAGGCAGTCCGGATTCCGTCCGAATTCCGCTTTACGACGGAGGAGGTCTACATCCGTCGCGACCCTCAAAGTGGCGATTTGATTCTCTCGCAGTCACCGGGAGGGTGGGATGAGATTTATGCCGCTCTTGACAAAGCCGGAGTCCCTGACGACTTCCTCTCAGTGCGCGCGCAAGGGTTTCCCCAGGAACGAGAATATCTGTGAACCGCCGGTACATGATCGATACCAATACGGTGAGCTATATCGTGAAAGGGAAATCTCCTGCCGCGCGAGTAAAACTCGCTGGCTTACAGCAGAACGAGATTGGCTGTATCTCGACAATCACCGAAGCGGAAATCCGATATGGGCTGGCCAGGGCCCCGCATGCTCACGGCCTCCACTCTGCAATCGAGGGATTTCTGGGCAAAATTCAGGTTCTCCCCTGGGGAAGGGAAGAGGCAACCGTCTATGGCGATCTTCGGGCGAAACTGGAGGCATCCGGCAAGACGCTCGGCACCCTTGATATGTTGATTGCGGCCCATGCGATGGCCGTGGATGCGGTTCTCGTCAGCAACGATCAAGCGTTTTCGCATGTGCGGGACTTGCCTGGATGCGAGAACTGGGCGACCGATCTCTAGTGGTATCATCAAGTCTGTGCCGGGTCCTACGCGACGCAATCCCGCCAACCCCGCCAGGTCCGGAAGGAAGCAACGGCAACGGGCCCATGCGTGTGCAGTGGGTCACCCGGTACTTAAAACGCAGCCACCATTTAAGCGCTTTAAACGCTGCGTCTTCGTAGACATTCCCCGCGCACATGTAGAGAATAAGAGTTTCAATTTTGTTTGAGGGAATTCCATTGCCAATCGATCTTCGTCCGCACCCGTTGCTTCGTGCCAAAATCAGCGCCCTGGGAACGTTCACGCCGCCTCGCCTGTTGACGAACGCCGACCTTGAGACCATGGTGGAGACCAGCGATCAGTGGATCACCGAGCGGACCGGCATCCGCCAGCGTCACATTGTAGACAAGGGTGTTGCGACCAGCGATTTGGCCGTGGAAGCAGCACGACTCTGCCTCGCGGAACGCGGGGTGCAACCGAGTGAAGTGGAAGCGATCATCATCGCCACTGTGACCCCTGACATGTTGTTCCCATCGACAGTCTGCCTGGTGCAACACAAGCTGGGAGCGCAGGGCGCCTGGGGTTTCGATCTTTCCGCAGCATGCTGCGGCTTCGTCTATGCACTCCAGGTCGGCGCGAAACTCGTTGAGTCCGGCGCGCACAAAAAAGTCCTCGTCATTGGTGCGGATGTCATGTCCTCGATCATCGATTACACCGACCGCGCCACCTGCATCATCTTCGGAGATGGAGCAGGAGCTGTACTGCTGGAACCGGCGGCAGAGGGCGAGATCGGCATGATCGATTTTCTGCATGAGATTGACGGCGCAGGCGCAGCATCGTTGTACATGCCGGGTGGTGGCAGCCTGCATCCGCCGACCGCGGAAACCGTGGCGCAAAAGATGCATTATGTTCATCAGGACGGGCAGGCCGTGTATAAATTTGCTGTGCGAAAAATGTCTGAGGCGACAGAGAAACTGCTGGAGCGCAACGGTGTCCACGGAAAAGACCTTGACTGCTTCATCCCGCACCAGGCCAACAAGCGCATCATTCTTTCGACAGCCGAGCGACTCGGTTTGCCTCCAGAGCGCGTCATCATCAATATCGACCGCTTCGGCAACACCACTGCCGGGACCATTCCTCTCGCGATGCAAACGGCGCGGGAAGAAAATCGTCTGCGCAAGAATGATCTTGTGCTACTCGCGTCTGTTGGCGCGGGATATACGGTAGGCTCCTGCCTGCTCCGCTGGGAAATTTAGCAGAGAACAAATCGGGATGCACCGCCTTCGCGAAGCTAAGGGGGGATTCTCGCAGTAATTTTCACCAAATATTCATTGTCTACTCACCGTAGCGTCGCAGAAAATGCCGCATATCTAGGGCATGGTCAGCGCAACGTACGACACATTGATTCTGTCGGACGTCCATCTTGGGTCCGAAATGAGCCGGGCTCAGGATGCGCTCGACGTTTTGCAATCGCACAGCTATCGCCGCCTGGTGCTGCTGGGCGATATTTTTTCCGACCTCAACTTCCGCCGCCTGACCAGCGACCACTGGAAGTTCCTCACTTACATCCGCAAGCTCTCCAACCCTAAGCGCCACGTCGCGGTGGTCTGGGTGGAAGGCAATCATGACCACGGCCTCGCGAACCTGATGTCGCATCTGGTCGGCGTTCCAGTCTATCAACGCTATGTGTGGGAGTACGAAGGCAAGCGCCATCTCGCGGTGCATGGCCACCAGTTCGACCGGTTCGTCAGCAAAAATCTTCTCATCAGCCGCGTTGGCGAGCAGTTGTTCTATCGAATTCAAAAACTGGACTCGAACACCAAGTGCTTTTCGCGTTTTCTGGATCGCGCGAATACCCGCTGGCTGCGCTTGTCGGACAAGGTCGCCACTGGGGCCATTCACTACGCGCGTACCGGGCGCTGCGAGCGTGTTTTTTGCGGACACACGCATGCCGCGCTTTCGCTGGTGCGCGATGGTGTCGAATATTACAACTCTGGCTCGTGGGTTGACGCGCGGGCCACATTCCTGACCATCAACCAGCATGGAGTGGAGATCCAACATTATGCCTGCGGAACTCACGATCGTCATCCCAGCGAAGAACGAGGGCCAGTCCCTGCCGAAGCTCCTGACCTCTTTGAACAGGCAGGACTACCCGCATTTACCGGATACCAGAGTCTTCGTTGCTGATGCAGCGTCAACGGACGGCACTGTGGAAATTGCCCGGTCGTTTGGCGCTAAATTTCCAATCGAAGTCATCCCTGGCGGACTTCCTGCCATCGGGCGCAACGCTGGAGCACGCCGTGCGGCCACGCCCTATGTCCTGTTTATGGATGCGGACATCGAACTGGCGGACGTAACACTGCTACGCCGTGCCGCGGCAACAGTACAGCGCGGGAAGCTGCATTGCCTCACGACCAACATCGCCTGCCTCGACGGGCGTGTAGCGGATCGGCTCCTGTTTGGCATCAACAACTGTATGCAGCGCGCCTCGCGCTGGGTGTCGCCGTTCGCCACAGGCATGTTCATGTTGTTCGACAAGCAGGAGTTCGACCGGCTCGGAGGTTTCGACGAGCGCGCCATGTATGCCGAGGATTATTTGCTGAGCAAGCAGGTCGCGGGCCGCCGCTTCGCCGTCATCCCCGGCTGCGTGCTCACCTCAAACCGTCGTTTTCAAAGCATGGGCCACGCGAGTATCGCACGCATGTTTTGGAAGACCGCGTTGAATTCGCGCAATAAGCAATATTTTCTGCGCGATCAGGGCTACTGGAAGGAACCAGCATCCATGCAGCCATTTCCAAGCAAGCACCCCTGATCTAGGTTCGGGCGTTCGTTGAGAGTGCAAGCCATATCCAGCACTCTACATCCATCGAAAGAAATTCTCTAGCCTACCAGCTTAATGCTGCGCCCGTCGGCGCAGGACTGATAGATGGCCGCCATCAGACGCTGATCGCGCAGACCCTCTTCGCCATCGGTTTTCGGTTCCTTGTTTTCCGCAATGCACCCGGCAAAATAGTCGGCCTCGACGGCAAATTGTTTTGGCGCGGGGATGTGGTAGTTGATGTCGAGCGGCTGCGAACCCTCGGTTTTTCCGGTCAGGTGTTGTCCCTGGTATCCAAATGCGGGGTTCAGCTCCAGCATGCCTTTCGATCCTACGGCGCGAGCATAGCCGCCGATAAAGTTGCTGCCATAGGTGGTCGCGCAACTGGCCAACACGCCGCTGGGGAAGCGGAAGTTCCATACAACATTTTCTTCCACCTCTGTGAAGCGGCCATCATGGTCTGTGACAGAAGAGTATGCCTGCACCTCGGCTGGCTCTTCCCCTGTAAGGTAGCGCGCCGCCTGGATGGAATAGATGCCCACGTCGAACAGCGGTCCGCCACCGGCCAGCTTCTTGTTCAGTCGCCACTCGCCGGGTCGAATGTTAAATCCGTTTGAACTGTCGATGGCCAGCAGTTTTCCGGCATAACCCTGGCGCAGCAACTCAATGGCCTTGAGATTCGTCGGTTCATAACGGCAGCGATAGGCAATCATCAACTTACGATTGGCCTGCTTGCAGGCGGCAATCATCTGTTCGCACTCTTCCACTGTGTTGGCCATGGGCTTCTCGCACAACACATGCTTGCCTGCTTTGGCGGCGCGGATGGTGTATTCGGCGTGCATACCGTTTGGCAGCGCGATGTATACGGCGTCGATTTCAGGATTGTTGTGGATGGTGTCGTAGTTTTCGTAGTTGTAAATCGCGCTGTGCGAAACGCCGTACTGGTCGGCAACGCGTTCGGCCTTGGGTCGATGTCCGCTGACCAGCGCGACGATTTTCGATTGCTGCGAGATGCGAACGCCGGGCATAAATTGGCCCATGGAAATGCGGCCCAGCCCGACGATGCAGTAGCCGATCTTCTTGCCATTCGCGGCATTGCCATTTGTCTGTGCGCTGTTTGCTGCATCGGAATGGATAGCCGCGCTGGACTCACCCATTAAAAAATTGCTGCTTGCAGGGGCGAGCGCTGTGGCCAGTGCGGTGGTGGAAGCAAGTTGTTTGAGAAATTCCCGGCGAGAGTTGCCCATTTGCGTGGCTCCTTTTGCGGATTTCCTGCGACAGCAGAACTATACAACCGAGTTGAGCGTTTTAGAAATCGCCAGGCGGCCTACAGCAGGCGCAGCGGCGGAGCTGCTGGCAGTGCTCCGCATTCGGTTGCATAGCGGAAGAACAATTCCAGTCCGGCAACGCAGGCTTCGTCCAGCGCGTAGTGGATGTTGTGCGACAAATAGGCGCGAATGGTGGCGGCGGGAACGGAGATGCGTGGAGCCCATTCGCGCACCAGGTCTTCGATGTGGGCCATGCCGTGGTCGCGCGACTGGACGAAGTCATCTGTCACTTCGCTGCTCCGCAGTCCCGAGTCCGCGATTGCCTGCGGACGGACCGCCCAGAAGGCCGAGACCCACGGCAGGCCCGTGTGCTGCTTCCACTCATGGGCCAGATCGATATAGCTGAGCTGTTGTCCAGTGCGCGCGAGCCGCGCGGCCTGATCTTCGAGCGCGAGCAGCGCCGGATCGCCAATGAGAATGGCTGCGTCGCACTCCTGCAACATGATGTCGAGATTGGGAGCGTGCGGCAAGAATGCTGGATCAATGCCATAAAATTTGCGGAAGACAATCTGCGCATAGGTGTTGGAAGTGCGCGAAGCAGTATCGGCGGCAACACTTCGTACAGCGCCGAGACCATCTGGATGCTTGACGACTAGAAGAATCGAGCGCACTCGGTCGAGCGACGCGATGGCGCAGCCAGGAATGATGGCGAGGCCGGGCGTGGTGGCGTAAGCGGCGACGGGAACCAGGCCAATATCGGCGGCCCCATCAGCCAGTTCTGCCGCGCATTGTGAAGGCATCGACAGATGAATCCGATAGCGTTCGGAAAGCCGTTCTTGTTCGGGGGGATGCTCAAAGTCCCACATCAGCGGCGCGGGATTGAGAAAACGGATGGCGGAGATGCGCAGTTTTGTCCCGTGTGGAGAGTTAGTTTTGTAAGCCACATTGTAGTCTACCAATCCAGCAGCAACGCCGATGGGACTAGCGCTCCGCACCCGCTTTTTCCTGCAATTGGTTTACTTGTGTCTGACTGGTTTTATCGCCGCTAAGATGCTCCTTACATGTCAAGAGTAGAACTCCTAAGTTTTTAGTTGACAGCACTGGCCCACCCGGTTTTAATATACTAATTGTTTAGGAGTTTAAGGAGAAAACCTTGAAGAGACGAAATCTGACCGGGCCGAAGCTGACACCACTGGAACTGAAGATCATGCAGGTGCTTTGGCTTGAGGGGCCATCCAAGGTTGCCGAAGTGCAGATGGCACTGAAGGAGGAATTGGCGTACACGACCGTACAAACCATGCTGAATATTTTGCTGCGCAAGGGGCAGGTGAAGCGTACGCAGGAGGGAAGGGCTTTTCGTTATCGTCCAATAGTCAGCCGCGAGGGGGCAACCGGAGGCGCTGTAGAAGATCTGGTGCGGCGCATGTTTGGCGGGTCCGCCGAGGCCCTGCTGATGACGATGGTGGACGCGCGGCAGATCAGCGCAAATGATCTGGAGCAGTTGGCGAAGAAGGTTGCCGAGGCGGAGCGGCTTGAGCGCACGAAGCAACTCGATCCCAGGGAGCTGCCATGATCGAGCAAGCGATCTTAGGGTACGCGGTCAATTCAATCTGGCAGGTCCCGATGCTGGCGGCGGTCGCGTGGCTTGTGATCTGGTTGGGCAGGCCGGGTGTACGCGCGCAGCACAGCATCTGGCTGGCGACGCTGGCGCTGGCGGTCCTGTTGCCGCTACGCGGGATCGGCGGGGTCGGCATCGTTGCAACGCGGACGAAATCAGCAGCGCGATCTGGAGCTACGCAACTCTCTGTCGTGGCGATGAACAATCAGCCAGTTGGACCTCATGCGCTGGCTGCACGCGATGGTCAGAAACACGCTGTTTGGCTGCGGGACATGCCTCGACTGCCCATGCGCACGATCCGGTTGAGTCAGTGGGCGGCGTACGGGCTGATGGGACTGTATTTTCTGGCGGCGTTCTTCCGGCTGGTGCAGCTAGTGTCCGCGCGGCGCGCTGCGCGGACACTGGCGAGGGGTGCGAGGAAGGCTGTCCTGTCGCCATCTGTCACGGTGATGTTGGCGCGATTGTGCGAAAAGTTCGGTGTGCGAGAGCCACAGGTGAGGATGTCCAGCGCAGTGGTAAGTCCGGTAACGATGGGCGTGGTGCGGCCAGTGTTGCTGCTACCGGAGACATTCGCCGAAAATTCCGAAAACGAGATCACGGCGGTCCTATGCCATGAACTGGCGCATGTCTGGCGCCGGGATTATCTGGTGAATCTACTGTGCCAGGTGGGAGCGCTTCCGATCGCCTACCATCCGGCAACTCACGCGATGCAGCAACGGGTTCGCCAAACGCGGGAGATGGTGTGCGATGCAATGGCGGCGGATGCAATGCGCTCTACGAGTGGTTATGCGCGGTGCCTGGTCGTGCTGGCCCAGCGGATGCTCGGCGGACGTGCTGTGGCGGAGCAGGTACAAGCTGTAGGGTTGTTCGACAACAGCGTTTTAGAGGAGCGTGTTATGCGACTATTGGAAGCAAAAACGAAGATGAGTACGCAGGCAAGGGTAGCTCGCGTGGCTACCGGTGCAGTATTGATGGCAGCAGTGATGGCCACGACGGCGATCTTCCATCTGACGCCGACGGTGGTGAAGGCGGCGCAGGAGAACGCTCGGCCTGCGGCGGTAACGGCAAACAACAGGGGGAACACAGGCGCAGGCGCGATGCAGAAGCCAGTACCCACGCCCGCGGTCCAACCTGCTGCGCAGGTTGCTCCAGCGTTGCCCCGGAAGGACGGGCAGGTTCATCCTCGACCCACAGGAAATCAACACGGAATCGTGATTCAGGATGGCCTGTACCGCGATCTGACGCCAGAGGAGCGTGCTCGACTCCAGAAAGAGTTGGACTGTGCGACGGCTCAGGCTCAGGAGGAAACAAGGAAGCTGCAAAGCCCGGAATTCAAACAGCAGATGGCAGAGATGCAACAGCAAATTGCCGAGGCCACAAAGAAAATGCAGAGCGACGCAGTCCAGCGGCAGATGCAGATGCTGCAAAGCCCGGAATTCAAAAAACAAATGGCCGACATGCAACAACAAATCGCCGAAGCGACAAAGGCGCTCCAAAGTGCTGAAGTCCAGCGGCAGATGCAGATGTTGCAAAGTCCAGAATTCAAGAAACAAATGGCAGACATGCAACAACAAATTGCCGTAGCGACAAAGGCGCTCCAAAGTGCTGAGGTCCAGCGGCAACTGAAGATGCTGCAAAGTTCGGAATTCAAGCAGCAAATGGAAGAGATGCAGCAAAAGATACAAGAACAGATGCAGAAATTACAGAGTCCTGAGTATAAGAAACAGCGAGAGACTCCGCAGCCATTACTTCACTAAAAGTGTCGATGTATAACATCGGCAAGCTTGACATTCCATTTCTCCCCAGATACGCTCGGCAACAATCGCGCCAATTTTTCAGTGGAGACTGTTGACGGAGCGGAATCTCCGGCAGTGTTGCAGCATCCCCCAAAAGTGACAGATACAACGACACATGCTTCCAACGAATCCGCGCTGACCCAGCAGGCGTCGGCCATCGCCGCTACCGTGCTCGAAGGCGAGCGCCTGGCGTGGCTGGCGCTTACCATGACGATCGGACTGGGGCCGACCCGCATCTGGCGCGCCGTCCATGCCAGCGGCAACGCGGAAAGCGTGCTCGCCTTGCCGCTGACGCAACTGGAGGCGCTTCGCCTTCCGGCGGCATCGGCGCAGGCCATTGTTTCCGGCAAGTCGCGTGCCGCGGCGGAAAAAGAATGGAAGCTGGTCGAGGAGGGCGGCGGCAATCTTATCGCGCCGGTGGACGAGGAATATCCGAAGCGGCTGCGCGAAATTTTCGATCCGCCGACGATGTTGTGGATTCGCGGCGATCGCACTTTATTGGCGCTGCCGGGAATTGCCGTGGTGGGTACGCGGCATCCTACTCCTTATGGGACCGGGATGGCGGAAATGCTGTCGCGCGATCTGGCGGCGCATGGACTTGTGATCTTAAGCGGGATGGCGCGAGGTGTTGACACGGCAGCGCATCGCGGCGCGCTGGACGCGCATGGAAAGACAGTCGCCGTCTGGGGGACGGGTATCGACGTGATTTATCCCAAGGAGAACAAGCGGCTGGCCGAGCGGATACTGGAAAGTGGCAGCGCGATTTTGAGCGAATATCCGATGGGGACGTTTCCCGCGCCGCAGAATTTTCCCATTCGCAATCGCATTTTGAGCGGAATGAGCGTGGGCGTCCTGGTGATCGAGGCGAGCGAAAACAGCGGCACGCGGATCACCGCCCGTTGCGCGCTGGAACAAAATCGCGAGGTGTTTGCTGTCCCTGGCAATGTGACGTCGAAAAGTTCGTGGGGCCCTAACACGTTGATTAAACAGGGCGCCAAGCTTGTCGCCACGTGGGAAGACGTTTGGGAAGAACTGCCTACGCAGGTCCGTCTGGAGGTCGAAGAGCGGCAGGGGGTTGCATCTTTAGGCGATTCTGCTGCATCGTTATTTAGCAAGACAGACCTGCCGGAAGATCAGGCGCATGTGTTCGACGCATTGCACACCGACCAGGCCACGCAGTTGGATGAACTGGTGGAACAGTTGGAAGGGAAACTAAGTTCGTCAGAGATTTTTACCGCGTTGTTTGAGTTGGAACTGGCAGGACGAGTGCGGGCCATGCCGGGCAAAAACTACGTGAGGACCTTTTAGAGAGAGCGCCAAGAACGGCGAGAATGCCGCGGATACCCATTGCATATGAGCATCATTTTGGCCACGCCCACGGATTGCCCAATGTTACTTCCAAAAGAAAAAACTGATAGCTTTCAATCTGTAGGGTGAAGCGCCAGTCGAACCAGTGGTAGTTTCGCACATGTTACGTATTTGAGACGCGTGCGTCCTTTGCAACAGCTAGACAAGTTCAGTCACGAAAGAAGAAAGCGTTATATAGATGGCAAAATCTCTGGTCATCGTCGAATCTCCTGCGAAGGCGAAGACGATCAACAAATATCTCGGCAAAGATTTCATCGTAGAGGCCTCGCTGGGCCACATTATGGATTTGCCGAAGAGCAAGATTGGCGTGGAACTCGAAAACGGCACGTTTGAGCCGGAGTTGATTGTAATGCCCGGCAAAGAGAAGGTGGTTGACCGGCTGAAGAGGCTGGCCAGCTCGGCGGACGCAGTGTATCTGGCGCCCGATCCGGACCGCGAAGGCGAAGCGATTGCCTGGCACCTGGAGTTGCAACTAAAGCCGCAGTTGCGCAACAAGGCGACCATTCAGCGGGTGACGTTCAACGAGATCACGCAGAAAGCAGTGCGGGCCGCGTTCCAACATGCCGGCAAGGTGGACGCGAATCTGGTCGATGCGCAGCAGACGCGGCGCGTGCTGGACCGCATTGTGGGCTATCAGATTTCTCCTCTGCTGTGGGACAAGGTGCGGCGTGGTCTCTCGGCAGGTCGCGTGCAGACCGTCGCGGTCCGGTTGATCGTGGAGCGCGAGCGCCTGATCAAAGCGTTTCAGCCGGTGGAGTATTGGACGCTGGATGCGCAGTTGATGCCTGTGCTTTCAAACGGAAGGACCGGACAGGAATTTACCGCGCGGTTTATCGGCATCGATGGCAGCCGGGCTACGGTGGAGACGGTGAATGCGCCGTCGTTGCCGAACCAGGTCGAGACGGATGCCATTGTAAGCGCATTGAAGAACGCGGACTGGAAGGTACGCCAGGTAGAAAAGAAGGAGCGGCGGCAGAACCCGGCAGCCCCATTTACCACTAGCAAGCTGCAACAGGATGCATCGCGGAAGCTGGGCTTCAACGTGAAGCGCACCATGGGTGTGGCGCAGCGTTTGTATGAAGGCGTGGAAGTGGGCAGCCAGGGAACCATTGGATTGATCACCTACATGCGTACCGACTCGACGCGTGTGTCGCCCGACGCGATTCAGGAGGTCCGCGCGTATATCGGTAAGAGGCTGGGCGCAAAGTATCTGCCTGCGAGTCCAAATACGTTTAAAGGAAAGAAGGACGCACAGGACGCGCATGAAGCGATCCGTCCGACCAACGTGGAATTTGCTCCTGACGAAATCAGAAGGTATCTAAGCGAAGAGCAGTACAAACTCTACAAGCTGATCTGGCAGAGGTTTGTGGCGTCGCAGATGGTGCAGGCCCTCTTCGACCAGACGACTGTTGACATTGTTGCCAAAGCAGACCGCAGTTACGACTACCGCGTAACCGGATCGGTGCTGAAGTTCGACGGCTTTCTGAAGGTGTATGAGGAAGCGAAGGACGCGAAGGATGCCGACGATGAGGCCCTGAGCAATCGTCTGCCGGAGCTGAACGATGGGCAGCCATTGAAACTGAACGCATTGAAGCCGGAGCAGCACTTTACCGAGCCTGCGCCGCGTTTCAATGAGGCCTCGCTGGTGAAGGAACTGGAGGAGCGCGGCATTGGGCGGCCCTCGACCTACTCCTCGATCATCAGCACCATTCAGGACCGCGAGTATGCGGTGAAGGTCCCGCCGAAAGGATCGGGTAAATTTTATCCGACTGAGCTCGGCATCGTGGTGAACGATTTGCTGGTGAAAAATTTCCCTTACATCTTCGATCCGGCATATACGGCGAAACTGGAAGTGGAACTCGACGCGGTGGAAGATGGCACCGAGAAGTGGACCGACCTGCTGCGCGGCTTCTATGGATATTTTCAGGAGGAATTGAAGGTCGCCGACAAGAATATGGAAGACATCAAGCGGATGGAGCAGCCGACCACAGAGAAGTGCCCGGAGTGCGGAGCGCCGCTGGTGTTGAAGTGGGGCAAGTTTGGCTCGTTCTATGCTTGCTCGGCCTATGACAAGAAGAAGCCGGTCACGATTGCCAGCGCCGCGTGGGAGAAAGACGCGAAGAAAGCAATCAAGAAGATTCAGGAGAAGCTGGCCTACCCAATGACGGTGAAGACCACTGGCGGAACCGGGGCTGTACCCGCAGTCGTTACGGTAGCCAACGTGAAGGAGCTACAGGCAGCACTTGCGGCAGCGGCCGCGCCGGAGCGCAAGTTGATCGTGGAGCAGGTGAGCTGCAAGTTCACGCGAGAAAATTTTGAAGCGAAACCGAACCTGAACACGCCTGAAGCGCAGGGAGCGGAGGCGGAAGAGGAGTTCTGCGAAAACTGCGGACGTGTGATGGTGCTGCGCAACGGCCCGTTTGGCCAGTTCATGGCCTGCCCAGGATACAACGAAGATCCACCCTGCAAGACCATCCGCAAGCTGACGCACAAGCAGCAACAGAAGCCTGCGGTGCCGCTGGATGAGAATTGCCCCAAGTGCGGCATGCAGCTTGTCCTGCGGACCGGGCAGTATGGGGAGTTCATCAGTTGCAGCGGCTATCCGAACTGCAAGTACATCAAGCAGAACCTCACCGGCGTCACCTGTCCGACTTGCGGCAAGGGAGATATTGCCGAGCGGAAGGCGCGTCGGGGAAATCTATTCTATGGATGCACGAATTATCCCAAGTGCGATTTCACCTCCAACTACAAGCCGGTACCGCAGAACTGCCCGGAATGTGGCAGCGCGTACTTGCTGGAAAAGACGCTGAAGTCCGGGGTGTATCTGGTTTGCCCGAATAACGAGAAGCAGAATGCTGCGGAAGAAAAGCCAGGCCGGGGCCGCAGGAAAAAGAAGGTCGAAGATGCATCGGCAGTTTCGGCGAACACGGTAGTCTGCCATTATCAGGAGCGAATCGGAGATGCTCCGGCGACAGAAGAGAAAGCAGTCCGTGGAGAAGTTGCCGAAGTCGCTGTGGCTTAAAGGCTGATGTGGGTACAACGCGGCAGCATAGAATCTGGATCGAGACAGGACGGTTATCACAAATATGGAAAGCCAAATCGCAACGTATGAAGACGCCAAATTGATTTTGAAGTTGTACGAGCTCCGCAGGGAAGCGGTTCTGCGCAAGGCGCGTCACTGGCTGATCTTTCAGTTCAACCCTAAGACCGTCGAGGAATTGTTCGCAGTGGTCCATGGGTATGGCTCGGATGAGAATGCATACTTTCGCCAGGTGCTGAGTTACTGGGAGATGGCAGCCTCGCTGGTGCTACATGGCGCGGTCAAGGCCGACCTTTTCCTGGATTCCAACGGCGAGGGTCTGTACATTTATGCCAAATTTCACGCCTTAAGAGAGGGATACCAGGCGAAAACTGGCCGCCCCTTTATGCGTCAGACGGCACAGTTGATTGAGAAATATCCTACCGCCCGGGACATATATCAGAAGATGCTGAAATCTGTGCAGGCGCAGACATCGTAGGTCAAAAGGGGTGCATCCAACCAAGTGTTCTGGTTGCCAACGCATTTTCCCCTCTAAAAAACTGATCGAATACTCTTTTGGGCACTCAATTGAGATGCAAAAGACCGACCGGAAATGTTTACGAGTAGCGGATGGAATCGTTTTTTCAACAAGTTGCCCAAGGCCCGTTTTGATGCGGTCGTAAGGTATCTTGCCAAAAGC
>JAKAYS010000173.1 GCA_021826695.1 Acidobacteriota bacterium
CCCGTATTCGTGCTTGCATGACAGGACCTCCACTTTCCACACTAGAACTGTCGGCGCGCGTTGTTCTTACGACCTGTTCCCAGCCGAGGCGATGATCCAAATTCCCATCACGAGCAGCAGGTTCCGTCCCTGCGTAACTTCATATCTCTCAAGTCACCAGGCGTGGCGAATCGGCAAAGTAGTGCGGTAGAAGCGACAATGAGTCCACAATGAGATTGGCCTCCGCGAGCGCGCTCGCCGCGAAGCTGGTTGTTACCCCGACGACCTGCATGCCTGCCGCACATGCCGAGCGCACGCCATTCGGAGCGTCCTCGATGGCGAGGCATTCGGTGGGATCCGCCCCAACGAGCGCAGCGGCCGCGAGGTACAGATCGGGCGCCGGCTTCGCCCGCGCCACGTCGTCCCCGCACAGGAAATGCGGAAAGGCCGACGCAAGGCCCGCACTCTGCAAGCTGAAGAGTACTTTCCTGCGTGGGCCGGAAGACGCCAGAGTGAAGGGGATCTGCCAGGCTGTCAGAAGCGACAACAGTTGCGGTACGCCGGGGCATAGGCGCAATCCCTCTGCCCTCACGATATCCATGTAACACTCGTCCATCCGCTTCGCAAGCACGCTCGCCAGCAGCGGCAACCCCGACTCCGCTTCCAGTTCGGCGAGCGTCTCGCCGTGACTGCGACCGGAGAAGCGAGTGAGAGAATCGAGCGATCGCTCGACGCCGGCCTCATGCAGCGCCTGCTGCAATGAACGCAGCCCAAGTGGCTCGCTATCGACCAGTACCCCATCGCAGTCGAAGATGACCGCGCGAAACGATGCCAGTTTCATTTTTCCTCAGTGTGTCCCAATCGGAAAGGCCGTGATCCAGGCCTTGGCATTCGGCCAGTAGTCCGTGCGTAACGCATCGGGATTGAAGCCGCGGGCGACCCCGCGGTAGTAGCCGAATAGCTGGAACACCAGCGTCAGCGGAATGGGTGTCAGCAGTTCGTCGATGCCGCTTTCAAGCCGGATGACCTGCTCCGCGTGGGAGGCGATCGAGTCGTTGCCGTCGAACACCACCGCGATGGTCCCCGATTCGGCTGCACATGCAACGTCCAGGCAGTCGGCGATGCGGGGATTCGTGGCCTCGTTACCGGCAATCGCAATCGTGCAGTTGGTCGGCCCCAGGATCGAGATCACGTCGTGGTGGAAGTCGCCTGGCCGATACGCCTTGCTGACACAAATGCTTTCTTCCTCGATCTTGAGCGTGCCTTCACGGGCTGAAAAATAATTCGGGCCGGTGCCGACGAGGAAAAAGGAGGCCGTGTCCTTATGGCGTTCCGCCAATGAACGGACCGACGCCTCCTGCGTATTCAGGAACGCCTCGCCGATTTCGGCGCAGCGCTCGATCTGCGAATGGAGAGTCGAAATCCGCGCAGGATCGCGGCCCAGCCGCCGTCCCAGCTCGAACCCAAGCAGCGTCTGCATCAAGATCCTGGTACTGATGACGCTGATGCAGGGACCGCAACCCTGGGCCGTCTCGTAACAGAGCGAGTGCTGCGCGAGGCCTTCGAGCGGACTTCCGGGAGTGTTGACGATCGCGACCGTGAGACAGCCCCGGTTGCGGGCCTCCTGGAGCGCATCGCGCGTCTCGATACTGCCTCCAGTGCCCGAATGCGCGACGACCACGGTATGCGCCGGATCGACGTCTGGAAAATAGCGGAGAAGCTCGAACGACTCCACAGCACGGCAGCGAATGCCCGCCAGACGCTCCACCACAAACTCACCATGCATCGCGGTAAAGAAAGCGGACCCACAACCGGTGAAGATGATCTCGCGTGTGCCTCGCGCTACGATGGCGTCTGCAACTGCTCCAATCGCCGGGGCCAAAGTGCCGATAATTTCGCGCCATTGCGTGGGCTGCTTGCGCAGTTCCTCGACAAGCAGGTATGGGTGGGCGTGACGGACCTCTTTCGCTTCGCGGATAATGTACCAGAGCGGCGTCTTCTCCACTTCCGCGCGCAGCCAGTCGGGCACGACACCCGCGGGCGGCGGCTCACTGATCCCGTGCTTCTTCATGATCGACTCTGCCCAGCGGGGCATATGTGTGGTCTTTTCCTTCGTCACTTTTCTTCTCCCTGGGCACGCGGGCCCTGTTCCGTTTGAGTAGTGGCATCCATCGCCAGGGCCGCGCCGCCTAGCACTCCTGCGGCATCCCCCAGCGCCATCGGCAAAATTTCGGTAGCGTCCTGTGGCAGGTAGTTGAGTCGTCCCGCCACCTCGCGCCGCGCGGCATCGAGGATGCTGGGGCGGTGGTTCACGATGCTGCCTCCGACCAGGACAAGTTCGGGGTCCAGCGCGTAAATAAGGTTGGCGATGAGCGCTCCGAGTTCGAACGTCAACCGCTCCGTCAAGCGACGGCCAACTGCGTCACCCGCATCGGCCGCCTGGAAGAGTTCACGCAGGCCGGGTTCCTTGCCGCGGGCAAGCAACTCCGTCAATGGGGAAACTTCGCCTGCCTCCCATGCCCGCCGTACCTGAAGCAGAATCCCGCTTTGCGACGCGTACTCCTCAACGATTCCCGTGTTCCCACAAACGTGCCGGTCCCCATGGGGATCGTGCGACATGTAACCGAAGTGTCCGGCTGCCCAGTTGTGGCCACGCACCATACGCCCACCGAAAGCGAGCGCACCGCCAATGCCAGTGCCCACCGTGATCGCGACGACGACATCTCGGCAGCCCCGGCCCGCGCCGAATCGCATCTCGCCAGCCAGGATCGTATTCACATCGTTGTCACAGACGACAGGACATGCGAGCCGTTCGCCGAGTCGTAAGGCCAGCGGAACACCTTCCAGGAACTCCAGCTTGCTCCTGAGCCAGACAATTCTGCCTGATGTGAAATCGATCCGGCCAGGACACCCGATACCGGCTGCTTCGACCGTGACCGAAGCGGCCTTCGCCTGGGTCTCGATTTCCGCAGCGACCGTTTCGAGGAAGGTTTCGGTGTCGTGGCAGCCCACTGTCTCAAGAAACTTGCAGGAAATCAATTGCCCCGACCTGTCGGCGAGGCCGATCTTGATTCGCGTTCCACCCACGTCCACGCCGGCAAAAACTTCCCGCATCGCCTTCTCCCGACAGCATCGGCAACAAGACCGATTGTACGTACAATCGGTCTTGTTGTCGACTACCGCTCGATTCCACCTGTATCCCGGCCCAGCGTGTACCAGCGGGCAAGCGAGAAAATCTGTTCCAGAAAACGCCGAAATGACGGATATACGCAGAAACCAGATCGTGCGCAATTTGCGGCGGATCACTGCACCATGCGAACTCTTCTGCGATCAGACTGCAACCTTAAGTGTGACAATTTCCCATGGACCTACTGCCAACTCCAAGACCCCATCGTCAAGAGGTGTCAGTGTTTCCTCATTCTCTTCGATCAAATTGGTCCTCCACGCGTTTCGAATTTTGCTGGACATGCGAATCCGGGCCTGACACGCATTTCCTTCGGCCTCATAAAATCGGATCGTGATGCAATCGCCGTCTTCGCTCTTCTTCATCGCCGTCAAAATGAGATTCGACGGACCTAGACGCAGGTAATTGCTGGATTCCGGAAGCACAGCTTCTTTGGAGTACACATCCGCCGCGCCGACAAACGAGATGAGCGGATAATTGAACCCGATGGCCTCGCGATAACGAAGCCGCCAGTTCCCACGGTGTGGCAAAAGAGACATTCGATATCGGTGATTTCCCGCTTGCGTAAACCAGTACTCCGGATTCCACGCCAGGCTCTTGCGGATGGAAAGAAGGACGTGCTGCAGCATAGGGTAGCTCACGGGGTCATCGGTTTCATCGCAAAACAGATGGACCGTCGTGTCGGAGGCCGCCATGCATCCAGAACGGAGATAGTCCGGCGACGAGACATCGATCCAGTTGATCGCCTCGCGAAAAGCCAGAGCATGTTCCCCACCGTAGTTTTTGGGAGAAAATTGGGTGTCCTTGTCAGGCGGAAGCAGTGAGAAATCCAGCTCGTTTTTACCAATCTCCACGGTGCCAAACGGCACCTCGTAGCTTAACTTCGCTTCATCGAGATTGATGGGGAAGACAACGCGCAGTTCTCTTTCTTTCGCGCCGTCCCAATTCAATATTTCCACATCGATATCCACCCGATTGAGTTGCTCATACAGATGGAAAGACTGTCGCAGAGTAAAGTCTTTGAACTGGGCCTCGCGGACGGCAGTCGTGCGGACAGGGGTCTTCCAGAAGCGCCTGAACGGGAAGTCATGCTTGGACGTCCTGTCGAAGTCTCTCATCGTCACCTTTTCAGGGTCCTCCCACGCACTCCCAGGCGCGGTAAATTGCAGTATTTCTCCGCCATCGAACTTGTCCGTGCGTAGCACTTCCCACTTCAACTGCTTGTCGTAAAGGCTCTTGATGCCTCCGCTTCCGAAGATGAGCCGAAAAAATTGATTTTCAATCGTGTCACCCGTGAGCGAAGCCGAACTTTGCGATGGCACCGGTGAAGATGTCAGGTAAAAGGTCTTGTAGCCTACTGAAGGCACATTCTCCGCAATGAAAAGAAGCCGAGTGGTCCGCGTCTCAGGATGGCTCTCCAGGATTTCGTACGGGATTTCATTTCCTTTGCCATCGTGCAATGTCAAATTGCTCCAACCCGACGGAGCAACCAATTGGCATTCGACCCGGTCGGTCCTGTCCCAGGAGAGAGCATTGAAAACAATCACCGGGATTTGGTCGTCGGACGTTCTTGCGGCGCGGCCCGCCATTTGAGACCCCGCCTCGCTGAGAATCTGGTCGGACAGCAGCTTTGAATGCGCGTACGACTCATGGTAAACGGCGTCGGTCAACGTTCCGCGATTTCCACCCCACCCGTGGTCCGGCCACACATCCGCCCTCCAGGCATCCTCAAACTTCTGGGTTGGATAGTTCTGAAAACCCTGATTGAGAGCGAGCCCGGCATAGATGCGCTCCGCAGTGAGCAGTTGGTTATGCGCTGTACGCCCTAACAGGAGCGCCTCGCGGTTGCTGGGTTCGTCGTAATAGGCCCAGGCGAAGGGCCAATCGCCAGTCAGGGTCGTGATGTCCAGCGGGTACTTTGTGAACTCATCGAGGAACTTGTCCGGCGTGGTGAATAACATTTTAGGGGGATGGATCTGGCGGCTGGGGTCACTGCGAAAATGCTTATTCCAATTGGCGGCAAACTTCGCCATGGCCTCATTTTGCGTACGCGCATAGGGCGGCAAGCTGGGTTGGGGAGGCAGGTAGTCGCTAGTGTAATCGTAAATAAACGCGCGTGGAAGTTCGTGTTGGCTGTAGTATGCCTCCCGCTCCTCTGCATAGCGAAGCCAACCCTCGTTATCTTTGGGATCAAGCAACCACTTTGCATCCACGTAGTGATATCCATAGACCAGCACAATGGATCCGTCAGGCGCTTCCCAATTGTAGAAACCATAAGGCATGCGGCCCTGGATGCAGTACTTGACCCCAGCCTTGGCAAGGATCTGAGGCATTTGGAGAGTCATGGACGGGGGATCTGTCTTCACGTAAAAATGGGTGTCGGTTCCGGGGAAGGTTTTCTTCAGCCACAGTCGGCCAAAATAGAATTGCCGCACCAGTTTTTCCGGTCCGACATGCACCTCCTGGCACTCTACATAGCTCGCACCCCAGGTGAATCGCCGACTTCGCATATTGGCGACCATCTCGTCGCGTAACTCGGGATGCCGATCCAGAAATTCCATCAAGTACGCGGTACATTCCATGGAGTACAGAAACTCCGGATATTTCTTGAGCAGGTTTAGCGTTGGCAAAATGATTTGTGACGAACGGAAGTCGGCGGTTTTGGCCTGCGTATCCAGCCAACCGAGGTCGTTGTGACATGTGCAGTTCAACGAAAAGGTTCCGCCCTCAAAGTAGGAAGCATGATATGCGGGTACAAGCAGCTTGCGCTTACAACAAAATTGAGCAGGCTGCGAAACAACTTCAAATTCCATCTCGACGTCTTCAAATGGAGCGGGAATCCAAACATCTTGCCGGGTGGTTGCACTCGATGGAATAGGACCCAAGGGGACCCGTCTCAAGATTGCGCCTCGATGCGAGACCAGGAGTTGACCGCCATTGATTTCTTTTCCCGGATTGATGAGGTGTAGTGTGGCGGATTGAACCGCTTGATCGCCGTCAACGTCGTACATCTTGTAGGTATCGATTTCAAAGGAAATCGCGTGCTTCTGGGGAAAGACGCGAATTTTACCAATTCCCGTCTCCTTCCCGTCAGGCTTCGGCCACACGTCTTCGATAGTTATGCGGACTCTGGATGTTTCCCTGGCCTGGGGAAGTGTAATGATCTGAAAATAGTCGGCCTGGCGAAGCTCCGCGTCCACAGCAGCGCCATCCGAGAAGCCAAGTCGGATGTGCCGTGGCGCTTCAAACCATTGCGCGCGACTATAGACAAGGGTATATACATCCTGCCCGAGGATGTCCCGTGGCAGGGCCTTCGAGAGGACCCATATCTCCCTTACAGAGCGCGTTTCCGGAAATCCAATTTCGATCCAGGCGCCAGATGTTTGCGTATCTGCTTCCCACGCAGACATAAGATCGTCACCAAAAATGTTGGATGGAGCATATCCCCACGGGGGATCGGCGACATGGCTGGAAGCGCGGACACTGGCTTTGCGATCCAGACTGGCCCAGTTTGGATTTTCATCGTGTTCTTGGATCTCTGCTCCAAGGAGTCGAGACGCTGCCCCAACGCCAGGAATTGAGCTGGAGATTGCACAGGCAAATGCGCTTTGTAAAAAATCTCTTCGATCCATAAATTCGTCCACCGACCCCTAGCTAAGCTCACT
>JAKAYS010000174.1 GCA_021826695.1 Acidobacteriota bacterium
GCCGCCGAACGTCCGCATGCATCTACAGCGGGCCGATTTGTTGATGATCGAGTCGAACCACGATCTTGAAATGCTGCGCGATGGACCGTATCCGTGGGCGGTGAAGCAGCGGGTGCTGTCGCGCGTGGGGCATCTTTCCAACGATGCCGTCGGGGAATATCTGTCGAACGAATACGATGGCGCAGCGCGCTTTGTCATCCTGGCCCATATCTCAGAAAGCAACAATTTACCGGAATTGGTGCGCCTTTCCGCAGAGCGCGCCCTGGACGGAAAAATGGGTCTGTTAGGCAATAAAGTGTTGCTCGCATCGCAGAGCATGCCGCTCGAATCTATTTATTTATAGCGAGTTACAGTGAAAAAAATTACTGGAATCTGCTCACTTTTACGTTACAATAAAGTCAATATGTAGGTTGTGTGGGCTTTATAGGAATCGGGAGTATATGCAGAAGATCCGTTGTATCGATCCCACTGTTGGGGACATCCTTTCAGGATGGCGGTATGACATCTCCGGGTTACATTCCGAAATGCGTACCGACTATGAAGACCATCTTCAGGCTTGTCAACATTGCCAGTCCCGTCAGCGGCTGCACCGTACAGTCGATGTGTTGCTGATTGGAAGTTCCACGTTTGCCATCGCCGCTTTTGTCACCGTGCTCCTGGTGCTGCATCGCATAGAGCCTTTGCGCGACTGGGTCGTTCTCAATCTGCAAATGCATCAGATGTATCTGGTGGTCAGCGTCGAGCGGGCAGCGATTGCAGGTCTGCTTATTTCGTTATTGGCATGGATTGTGGTTGCCATCATTACGCCGGCGCCGACCTATCTTAGCCAGCAGGCGCGCGCCTTGCACGGACGTATTCCCGAAGAACTTCGCGATCGTCTTCCTAAAATGTCCGCATAATATATCGGACTGCGAGAGCAGTCGATAGCATTTCAAGCAGGGATTGAGCGGAACTGTGTCGTAGAGCGCGCAGCTCTTAAGCGCACGGTTCTTTCTTCTTCTTCATGGCCGCGCATTTCGCCAGCACAGCCTGCTGCAATTGGGTACGGATGGACTCTGGCAGTTCATACAGTTCGTCATTGCGGTAGATTTCAATGGTCTGCCGCGTGGTGTTGAGAGTCACATGGCAGTGGCTACAACCGGCCATATGACGCTCCAGCTCCGAGCGCAGCGCGGCTGCTGTTTTTGTGTCGAAGTAATCCGTCAAATTGGCAAGAAATTCTGTGCAGTTCACTGTGGTTGTACTCCTGTTGGGACCCGGAAATAGCGGCTTAGCCGTTCGCGAAGTTGCAGGCGAGCGCGTAGCAGACGGCTCTTGACTGCGGGTACGCTCAGTCCCAGGGCCTGCGCCGTTTCTTCGGTGGACAGGCCATCGATGTCGCGCAGCGCAAATACAGTGCGAAACCCGGGCGGCAAGCCCTGAATGGCGCGGCGAAGAATATCGGCCAGTTCAGATTGGTTATAGTTCTGCTCCGGATTCGGCATCCAGTCCGCGAAATCGCGAGGGATGGGACCTTCTTCCGTTTGTATCTCTTCGTCCATGGAAACCGTTTTTTGCGAGCGCCTCTTGCGCAGCCGCATCAGCGACTCATTCACAGCGATGCGCACCAACCAGGTGTAAAATTTAGAATTTCCTTGAAACTGGTCCAGCTTCTGGAACACCTTCAGGAACGTGTCCTGCACGATGTCCTCGGCATCCTCGCGGTTTTGCGTGATATGCAGGGCGATGCGAAAGATCTGGCGGTCGTATTGCCGCATCAATTGTTCAAAGGCGGACAGGTCACCCGCCTTTACCTTTTCAATCAGCAGAAGATCGGAGTGTAGTGCATTCTCGTCCGGTGTCAGAGTTGTTGCCATGGTTCGAGGCGGCCTCGCGTTCTTGCTGCTCGCCATGGTGTCCGGTTCAATACCGAAGTCACAATGTCTTGCAGCTATATAGATGGTAGTCTTCGCGCGGGGATGCGGACAAATTTGCTTTCTCGTGAATTTCCCGCTTTTTTCTGACCGCAAAACTTTTTCCGCAAAGCATGGATTCAAACAGTCACTTTGTTTTTGTACAGTATCCCGCTAGATTCATACATATATGCAACGTTTTTATTTTGCCTTCTCCAGTCGCCAGAGATTCAGGCTGTGCAAGTTCATAATGCTGCTCGTTGTTGCCATCTGTATGCAATCGGCGATTGCGCAACAGGAGAGTAGCAGCGCGCGCAAGACATATAAAAAGGCGCACTCGACGATTGCGAACCGCAAATCGAAAAGCCACAGCGCCAGAGCATCTCGCAAGCGCTCCACCAGCCATCGCGCTTCTGGCAGCAGAAACACCCGCCGCCGACATGTCAGCGCGCGCACTCGTGCCCGCGCGCACCAGCTCCATCACGCATTCGTAGCGTCCTCGCAACTGCGACCCATGGCGCAGCAGCTCATGACAGACCGCACTCCGCAGGCTTACGCCGGCGTCCTCCACTATGCGCGCACCCATTCAGGCGAGGCTTCTTCCGCAGCCTATATGGCGCTTGGTCAGGCTTACCTTACCGACGGTAAATTTCGTGAGTCCGCCGCCGCTTTTCAGCAGGCCAGCCATGTCGGAAAAGCGCTCGCGGACTACGCCGATTATCTCGGTGCCCAGGCCGACTTCAATCAGCATGAGTATGTAACGGCACAGCAGCGTCTGCAAAACTTTGCGGAGCGGCATCCCGACAGCATTCTCATCGATCGTGCAACTCTTCTGCTGGGAAACATCAAGCTGAGTCAGGGCGACCCGCAAGCCGCACTACTGCAACTCGCCAAACTGCATGGCAGTCCTCTGGCGAATTCAACCGCGTATCTTTTTGCCTTGGGAAAAGCGAATCAGTTGGCGGGCAATCGGAGTGATGCGCTAAAGATATACACACGGATTTATGTTGACTACCCGACCAGCGATGAGGCGGGCGAGGTAGTCAACCAGCTTCATCAGATGGGGGAGACGGCGCCGTTTACACCGACGCAACGGACCCGCCACGCAGACGGTCTGTATCTCGCGGGTCGCTACGGGGCTGCGGCTGCGGAGTATCAGGCGCTTGCGGCGGACCCATCGATCGCCGGTACTCCTGAAGCCAACGATATGCTGGCGCGCGCTGCTGTCGCCACGTACAAACAGTCGCATCATGTGGATATTTCACAACTGAATCGCCTTCCCGATACGAATGATGAAGCGGGAGCAACGCGGCTCTATCTTTCCGTCGAAGAGGCGCGGGACCGCAAAGATGTTCAACAG
The DNA here is from genome assembly GCA_021826695.1 of Acidobacteriota bacterium. Taxonomy (GTDB): domain Bacteria; phylum Acidobacteriota; class Terriglobia; order Terriglobales; family Acidobacteriaceae; genus JAKAAZ01. Next base: position 3,253 of record JAKAYS010000174.1, read on the forward strand.
GTCAAGGCGCTCATCGACCAGTTGGAGCAGCGTTTTCCCACCAGCCGATGGACGGCGGAGGCCCTGTTTTCCGCCGGCAATATGGCCCTGGTCGCCAATGACTTGCCTTCGGCGATCCAATACTACAGCGATCTTGCCCAGCGCTTTCCCGATAGCTCCATGGCATCGACCAGCCAGTGGCATGCCGCCTGGTTGAACTATCGCATCGGAGATAAGAAGACCGCCGCCCAGTTGTTCGATCGGCAGATTGAACGCTATCCCAACAGTTCGCACGTAGCCGCGGCCATCTACTGGCGCGGCGTGGTCTATCAGGAGTTTGAGAAAAATCCCGCGGCTGCGGCGGCCTGTTTTCAAAAACTGCACCGGGCATTTCGTCATTACTACTATGCTGGTCTAGCGGACCAGCGCCTTGCGGCTCTCGGTCCTGTTGTCCCGGCAACCCTGCCGGAGCTGGCGCGGGTTGACGAGCCTGTCGTTCCCAGGCTGACAGATGAAATTCCAGAAGACGAAATTCATGTAGAGCGCGCGCAGTTGCTGGCGAACGCAGGCTTGAATCGATACATCGTCCCGGAAATTGCTGCCAGCCCGGACAGTGACGGTTGGCGTGCATACGCGGAAGCCGAGATCTACAGTTCCGATGGAGAGAACTGGCGGTCGCTGCACATCCTGAAGCAAAAAATACACGCCTATTTCGCAATGCCGATCGCTTCCATTCCGCGCAGCTATTGGGACCTGCTGTTCCCACAGGCATATTGGCCAGTGTTGGAGAGTCAGTCGCGGAAACAGAACCTCGATCCATATCTGGTGGCCTCGCTGATTCGGCAGGAGTCGGAATTCAATCCCGGAGCTGTCTCCTACGCCAATGCCTGGGGACTCATGCAGTTGCTGCCGCGCGTCGGTAGCGAACTGGCGCGCAAGGACCGCGTGCGTCCCTATCGGACTTCGTATCTGCTCAATCCGAACGTGAACATTCAACTCGGCACGGCCTATCTACGGCAGTTGATGGATGAATTCAACGATCAGCCAGAATACGCGCTGGCGGCCTACAACGCGGGCGACGACCGGGTAAAAACATGGCTGGCCAACGGCCCTTACGCCAGTCTTCCGGAATTTGTCGAGTCGATCCCTTTCACGCAGACCCGCGAATACGTGCAGGCGATCCTGCGCAACCGCGATATCTACCGGCATCTGTATGGGGCAGGCGAACAGCCTGTTCCACAGACGCAAGTACATTTAAACTAAGCAAGCACGGCCAGCGCGCTACAACACGCCCGGATGGCGAAATCGGCAGACGCAGCGGACTTAAAATCCGCAGACCATAACCGGTCGTGGGGGTTCAAGTCCCCCTCCGGGCACCAACAAAATAAAAGACTTATTATGATTTAGCCTCTTCAAAATTGAGAGGCCAATATCGTTTGGTGGCTGTTCTGATGGCTGTTGGTTTTTACTGTGTGGCCGAATGGCCATTTGAGCTGCATTGCAGTGCAGTGAAGCGCAGTGAGAGTGACATTCCCCGGATTCCCAGAGCATAGCCGAGGCTGGACCGGAGTCAAGGCCGCGCATGCGCGCGCCGCTTCGCGGTCGCAGAGCCTTGACACTGGCCTCTGAGCCTCGGCTCACAATCCCTAATATCCGGGGAATGTCATCGGGTGAAGAGCAGCTACTTCGAGCCGGACGCGATGCGCTCCACCACCGACAGCTTGTGCTCTGGAGAGAGGTGGCTGTACCGCGCCGACATCGTGATCGACTTGTGTCCCGCCGCTTCCTGAATTTCCTTGATGCTTGCACCGGCCATCGCCAGCCATGAGCAGAAGGTGTGCCGATTGCAGTGCCACACGTAGCCGCTGATGCCCGCGTCTTCCATGCTCGGGTGGAACCATGAGCGGGTGTCGAAGTTGCTCTTGTTGCCCTCACGCGGAAAGACGGGATCGGATGCGTGTTGTCTCGGGCGGCGAAGGGACTCGATAGCGGCAACCGCGTCCGAGTTCAGATGAACCGTTCGCGCTGAGCCGTTTTTCGTCTTCGTGAGTTCAATAGTCCGGCGATCCAGGTGTACCTGAGACCATGTGCAGGTGTACTGCTCGCTGAGGCGCATCCCGGTGTGGACGCTCACGACGAACTCAGCTAGATGTTCTGGGAAGCGCTTGGAGATGACCTTGTGCAGGGCGTCATACTCTTCTCGACTCAAGAAGCGCAGGCGGCCTGTCCCTTCCTTCCGCTGGCGAACCAAGCGAGCTGGGTTGACCGAAACTTTACCGTTCCGCACGCCTTCGCGGTAACAGAGCGAGATGAATGCCTTATAGCGATTGGCGGTTGCCGCCGTCTTGCAGCGAGCACGAAGCCAGCGTTCGAGTTCCTGTGGGGTTAGCTCCGCAGCAGGACGCGAGCCCAAGGTCTCACGCACGATCTCGGCTTTGCTCTTGTATCCACGCTGATCCTTATGGTGCGCGGTGAACTCCAAGGCATCGTCGATCAGCTCGCTCAAGGTAAGAACCTTGGAGTTCCGTAGCTCCGGCAGCTTCCGCCCCGCCGCAGCATCGGCCTTGCGGGCTTGGTAGAGCTTGATAGCATCCGACTTGCGGCCCACCTTCTCACGATGCCGCTTTCCGGCCACATAATAGTGAATCCACCAGATGCCGCTGCCGACCGGATTCTCGTATACGCCTCGCATATAATACTCCTAGATGGCTGTTCCATCGGACACATGACAACATCATATCCGACAACACAGCCATTCACTTCTCAGATCTTATTAGAAACTGGACCAAGAATGTGTGTTTCGTGCCAGGAGATATACTGCGTTGATCATTTAACATTTGCTGGGGTAGAGATGAAGATTTTTGGGAACCGGTACGTTGTCGTTGGGACCCCTCGGGAAGGTGGCATGTCCGAAGTCTACCCGGGGATTGACACAAAACAGGCTGGTAAAAAAGTTGCTGTCAAACTTTTTACGCGCGGCAAATTCGAAGATGACATCCTTCATGAAGCCTATGATCGAGAGATTCGAGCACTAAAAGGCCTCAAACACCCAAACATAGTGGAATTGCTTGATTTTGGGAAAGATGACGCAAGCGGATCAGAATTTCTTGTCCTAGGAGTGTGTCGGGGATAGATTGATCTGTCCGCTTTTGGGGGGGCGGATTTTCCCGCATTCGCTTTTAAAATAAGTAGATGGGTAAGAGCTTCCGCGCCGACGAATTGAATCAGTCCTTGCTTTTTCCACCTTCTCTTCATGATTGGCTTCCTGACAGTCACCTGGCCCGTTTTCTGGCGGATGTGGTGAACGCGCTGGATCTTGATGCGATCTACCTGTCTTACAACGAGAAAGATGGTCGTGGTCTGTCAGCCTATGCTCCGGCGATGATGGTGCGGGTATTGCTTTATGGGTACGCGACCGGGGTTTACAGCTCGCGCAAGATCCAGAGCAAGACTTACGACGACGTGGCGTTTCGTTTTCTTTCTGCCGACGAGCATCCTGATCACAGCACGCTGGCGGAGTTCCGCAAGCGGCACCTGGAAGCGCTGGCCGGGTTGTTTACGCAGGCCTTGCAGTTGTGCGCCAAGGCGGGT
>JAKAYS010000175.1 GCA_021826695.1 Acidobacteriota bacterium
TGGGACGGTAGTCGTCATCAATCCCGACAATGGCCGCATACTGGCGATGGTGAACCAGCGTCTGGCCCTATCGAGTGGCGCCGAACCGTGTTCGACCATCAAGCTCGCCGTGGCCCTTGCGGCGCTGGAAGAAGGCATCGTCACCAAGGACACGCCGGTCAATCTTGGCGGGCGTTTTCACATGACACTGACGGATGCTTTGGCCCACTCCAACAATCTTTACTTTGAAACCGTCGGTCGCCGTCTGGGATTTGACCGGGTCAAGCATTACGCCAACATGTTCGGATTGGGCGAATTGGCCGGCTACAACATTCCCGGAGAGCAATTGGGCATTTATCCTGACCATCCTCTGCCGGACGATATGGGCGGCGTAGGACGCATGTGTTCGTTTGGAGAGGGTGTATCGGTGACTCCGCTGCAACTCGGCGCGCTGGTGGCGGCCATCGCCAATGGCGGCACACTCTACTACCTGCAACATCCCCAGTCGCCAGCGGAGGTAGCGAGCTACCAGCCCCACGTGAAGCGCAGGCTCGATATTGGCCCGCTGATTCCAGAAATGAGTGTGGGCATGGCGGATGTGGTGCGGTTCGGCACGGCTCGTTCTTTGCGGGCAAACTTTAGAGAATTTCCTGTACTCGGTAAGACCGGCACGTGCTCGAATAACGGCACACGCTTTGGCTGGTTCGGTTCTTATGCGGACACTCCCTATGGGCGTCTGGTCGCGGTAGTTTTTCTGGAGGGTGGACGACCCACCTATGGCCCCAAGGCCGCCGAGCTGGCTGGGATTTTCTACCACAATCTGGAAGAGCAGAATTACTTCGTCACCATGCCCCCGGGACAACAAAAGACGGACATGACAGCATCCTCTGGTCGTTGAGCGATTACATTGTTCCTTGGTCCTCGACGATAGGATCGAGCGACCCTCAATGCTTGCGTTCCACCAGATAGCGAGCGACCGTTTTCAGCGGTTCAGCTCGCGGACCGAAACCAGCCAGTTCAGCGAAGGCCGATTCGATCAATTCACGCGCGTCATCCAATGATTTTTTTATTCCGAACACCGCGGGCCATGTTGCTTTCACCGCGGCCGTATCTTTGCCTGCGGTTTTGCCTAGCTGCTCAGAGCTTTCCGTTACGTCCAACACATCATCGACGATCTGGAAAGCCAGCCCCGCACATTGTCCGAAAGCGCGAAGATGTTCCACAGCGTTCGTATCGCCGCCTGCATAGAGGCCGCCAGTCACCAGGCTGGTTGTGATGAGAGCACCAGTCTTCGCGCGGTGAATCGCAGCCACCAACTCGGCTGTTGGTCTCTGCCCTTCGCTTTCAACATCCATCACTTGTCCGCCGATCATGCCTTCGACGGTTCCCGTGGCCCGCGCGATTTCTCCGACAATGGCGACCGTTGCCGTTGGCATGCAGCGCATCCCGGCGAGTGTCTGATACGCCAGCGTTTGCAGAGCGTCTCCGGCAAGAATGGCGATCGCCTCGCCGAACACCACATGGCAAGTCGGCTTGCCACGCCGCAGGTCATCGTCGTCCAGCGCCGGCAGATCGTCATGCACCAGCGAATAAGTGTGCAGCATTTCGATGGCTGCGCCCAGGTCCTCTACACCCACCGGCAATTCACTATTGGCGGCGATCATGCGCGCTGCCTCCAGGCAGAGCACGGGGCGAAGCCGCTTACCGCCTGCGAAGGTGCTGTGGCGCATCGCGCGATGGATCGAAGACGGAGTGGTATTGGGTCCCGCCAAAAGACGTTCCAGCGCGCGATCGGTAATCTCAGCGCCAGACCGCAAAATCTGTTGGACATCAAGCGACATACTTCTCATCCTATCCAAAGTTTAGGCCGGTCACGACGCAACCCTATCAACTCAATGTTGATGATGAATTGATTTATGGGACCAGTGTAAGCGTGTGGGTCGTGTTGGCCTGTACAGCGGCGTCCGTAAAAGGGAGTCGAAATGTCGTTCCGTTGTACCAATATGGCCATTGGTCGATGTAATACGGGCTGAATGGATCACCCGCTTGCCCAATGACAATGTTGAGCGTTGAGCGGTCGAAGTCGGAAAAATCCACAGTGAGCCGCTCCGACGGCCCAAAGGTGCGCCCCACCTGCTTGACAGTCGTTCCATTGCCGGACTGCGGCCAGATGCCGGTGCCAGTCCAACGGCGCAGCCACGGCACTTTGCTATACAGAGGGTGTTCCACTTCCACCGGATGCACATTGCCGTAATGCCAATGCTTCAAATCGAGCGGCGCGCGCTGCGCTGTTATGCCACGATCTACCGCTGCGGCCAAAAATTCATTCCAGTTGGCATACCTTGCTGGCAACCAGCGTGTCGATTGATCGGCGACAAGTTGCTCTTCGACAAAAAGGGACTCTCCCCATCGGTAAAGCTTCCAATCTTCGCCCACTTTGGGCTTCAGCAGCATGGGCCAGATCGCGGCCCGCGCCGCATCGACGATCGTTGCGGCAGGGGTGGGAATCGTCACTTGTCCATCCCACGAGCGCATGAGGTCCGCTGCTTCGCGTAGCCTTCGGCTGGGATGCGCCGCATGGTCAATGGCATAGGCAAATCGCTGCGCCAGTTCCTGGTCCACCATGGAGTCAACATCATTCTGCAAGGTGAGCATGTCGGCGGCAGACAGTTTCGGCCTGCTGGCCAGTACCTTCCAGATGCGCTCATTTCGGTAAGGCGAGGCCCAGTCGAGCGTCAGTGGATAAGGATCGTCCTTCGGCGTCACGCGGGAATTTGCCGTCGCCAGAATGCCATTCGGAGGGTTGTAGGCCGACGGCATCTGCTCGAAGGGAACGTAGCCTTGCCATTCATGATTTGCATCCGTGATGGGAAGGGCCGCAAGCCCGTTAGGACGCAGAGGCACTTTGCCTACGGCCTGATAGCCGATGTTTCCCTTCGTGTCGCCATACACAGCGTTCTGCGGAGGGCCGCCGAACAAAGCGAACGCGGCGCGGAACTGCTCCCAGTTCTGGGCGCTGTTGACCTCATAAAATGGCAACGTCACCGCGTTCGGGTCATAGATCGTCCAGCGCAGCGCCAGCGTGCGCTTTTCATGGCGCAACAGCGGCGTGACAACCGGGCCATGGTCCGTCCGCAGCACGTCGAGCGTCACATCGCGACCGCCGCGTACGTGGATCACCTCCCGAACATGCACGAAAGGCTTCCATCCCTGTGACGTTTTATATTCATCGCCACGAGTCTGTTCCACATAAACGTCTTGTACATCCGCGTAGAGCAGGGTAAATCCCCAGGCAATATGCGCGTTGTGGCCGACAACAACAAACGGAATTCCCGGCAGCGTGACCCCAGCGACGTTGAAGCCGCCGCTGGTGAGTTGGGCCTCATACCACGTGTCGGGAATGGTATGTGTCAGATGCATGTCATTTGAGAGCAGCGGCATGCCGGTTACACTGCGCGCTCCGGAAACCACCCAGTCGTTCGAACCCGGCGCGCATTCGCGACAGTCGAGCATGGAAGTGGAAGGCAGCAGTTTTTCCAGATGCATCAGGTCTTCAAGGCGCGACTGCGAAGAGTCGAGAGGAACCTGTGGCACCTCTTGCGGCGCGGTAATGTCTGGCGCGCTTGTGACAGGAGGATGGTCGCGCCACGAGCCGACTGGGTACAAATCGGCCATCAGGTCTGGAGGCAATTTTGTTGCAAGCCGCTCTCTCGCCAGCTTCGTAGGGAAATCCATGCTGAGAGTTTGCGCCAGATTCAGTCCCACCAGAACAGAGTCGAGCGGCTGCCACGGACGCGGTTGGTAGTGCAGCAGACGAAACTCCGCTGGCAGGTGATCTTGCGCTTGCGCAATGTAGGCATTCACGCCACGCGCATAATCGTCGAGGAAACGGCGGTCTGAGGAAGACATGGCATGCAGGGCCGCATCGGCTGCGTTGCTCATTTGCAGAATGCGTTGTGCGCGGTCATGCTCGACTTCACCACTTCCGAGGATTTCCGCCAGATCGCCTGCGGCAAACCGGCGCAGCATGTCCATCTGCCACAGTCGGTCTTGCGCTGTCACATATCCCTGCGCGACGACAAGGTCGTCCACGGATTGTGCTGTTATGTGGGGGACGCCATGCCGATCGCGGCGGACCGTCACCGGCTGGCCCAACTGCGCCACGCGAACCTGACCGTCCAGTTGCGGTAGAGAGGAGCGCATGGCATGTTGCAGCCAAAGCGTTCCTCCCCACACTAAAAGCAAGATTGCGGCCAGTAGGATGAGCACGCCGGTGAGCGCCACTCGACCAGCCCTGCGGCGAAAATAAGTTGTGCTTTGTGTTAGCGACCCGGACACTGCCATTCGATTTTCAGTCTAGCAGGCGGGTCGCAACGAGTTGGAGAAGGATCGAGGCTTGTACGTCGAGCAGGGATGCTGATTTGATGCTGTAGCCGCTCGCAAGAATCTTTATTTCCCGTCAAATTGTGGACGCTGGTTAGGCTGCGTCATCCAGACAAACAGCGCGGCCAGCACTAGCACGAGTGTGATCCACACACTGCCTTCCGGCCCCGTCGCGCCACCACTCTGCAGCAGGGAACCCATCGGGTGGGCATGCATGAGTCGGCCAGTTGAAACCATGCCGCTGTCGGGAGTGCCGTAAAAATAAGATTCGGCCCAATCCCAGGATGCATGAAAACCGATCGCCCACCACAGATGCCCCAGCCGCCACAGGCTAAGCGAAAATACCAGGGCAACCAATGCGGCGGCGACCAGTCCGAAGGGACTTTCGCCTGCATTCCCCTTATGCAGCAGACCGAACAGCGCTGCCAACAGTACGGCTGCGGGCCAGAATCGGATGCCTCGGGCCAGCGTAAAAAGTAGATAGCCGCGCAGCATCATTTCTTCCGTCATGCCGACCAGTAAGAAACACAGTCCCCAGGCAGACGCGTAGGCCACAGTCTGGCCTATCGGCATGGGGGCCTTGTGCAGTTCTAAGTGATGAGTTGCCACTAAAATTCCCACCAGCAAAGACAGGAAGCCAAAACCGCTGAGGAGCCCGATCACAAATTGCCGAACTCGATGCGCCCCTGCGAGTCCGTAGGACGCGACGTTACGCTGTTCCATACGCGCCATGCCCGCTGTCGCCAACAGTACGGCGAGCAGCGTGGATGCCTCGGCCAGAATCATTATGGTCGGGTGTAATCCATGCCCTTTTTGAGAGATCGCACCGGCATGGAAATGCTGCTGGAGCCAGTGAATTTCAATACCTGAGAAAAACAGCAATGTGCCCAATAGTCCGATAAACAAGAAGATGCTCCAACCTGCGCGCAGGCCATGCGGCCCATAAAAGATGGAAGAACTCGCAGTAGGAGTGTCTAAATGCGGTGTGGAAGGAACTGTGTCATGTTCCTGCGGTCCGGGCGGAAGAGTTTCCATGTAAGGCCTCACCCAATTGAGATAGATTGCATTGCTTTATCATCACTTACAATACACATTCAGCAAACCGCCGCCTGTAAATCGGACAGGCAGTCCATACATCCAGTTCATTGTGGAGTTTACTTGATCGTTACGGTGTAATAGCGCAACAGTTCCTGGACCTCAAAAAACCCTCTGACCGTTTCTCAAATTGCCCCATTCCCGCAGAATCACTTGACACATCGCCCATTGCCAGCAATGCTAGTTGTTTCAGCACAAGAAAACGATGGTCCACAGAATGGCGGTCCGCAGCATGGTTACCCACGGAGCAATTCTTTCCCAGTGAAGGTACGCGTTTTTTATCACGACAAATGTTTTGACGGCGCCTGCTCGGCTTCTTTGTTTGCGAGGTTCCATCGTGAATGCATCACGAAAGATGCAGAATATAAATTCTGCGGTCTGGTCCATCGCGCCGGTGCGCTGTTCGACGAGAGAGATTTTATCGGCGATGAAAATGCAATCGTCGATTTCAAGTACTCCCCGTCGCCCGCAATTACCTGGTGGTTCGATCACCATCTCAGCGCGTTTCTCACGCCGGAGGACCATCGGCATTTTCTTGAGGGCCAAAAGGATCCGAAGGTCCGCGAACGCAGATTTTACGATCCCGGCTACATCTCCTGTACCAGCTTTCTCGCTCATATCGCCGCGACACATTTTGGATTCAATACTGCGCCAGTGACCGAGCTGGTGCGATGGGCGGACATCGTGGATGGGGCCCTCTACGAGAGTGCGCAGAGCGCCGTGGAAATGGCGCAGCCCGCGATGAAGTTGACCATGGCCATTGAGTCGACGCAGGACCCGACTTTTATGCCGAGGTTGATTCCACTGCTGACCGAGATGGGTCTGGCGGAGGTGCTGGAGCAGCCGTTTGTACGCGAAACATTGCCCGGACTGCTGGAGCGTCATGAGCAGGCGCTTGCTTTGATTCGTGAACGCTCTTCGTGCAAGCAGGGAACAATCTATTTTGACATCACCGACCATCCTCTTGAGGGATACAACAAGTTCATCCCTTACTATCTGCACCCGGAAGCGACCTACAGTATCGGCCTCAGCCGATCCAGTTTTCGGACAAAGATCGCGGTGGGCTCCAATCCGTGGACCAAGGTCAAGCCGGAACAGATGGTCAATCTTGCTGCGATCTGCGAGCGCTATGGCGGTGGCGGCCACGCCCGGGTAGGAGCAATTTCTTTCCCCCGCGAAAAGGACGATCTGGCGCGCGCGGCAGCGGCGGAAATCATTGCGGAACTGCGCGCCAGTGATGCCCTTGGCCGGTGAGTAGTTCCAGAGAAGGGGCAT
>JAKAYS010000176.1 GCA_021826695.1 Acidobacteriota bacterium
CCCTAAAGCATTGCATTCGGGTGCCCCAACCTTGCCGCGTTGTTTGCGGCTAGGGTGGGAGACCAGGAGGTTCATTCCAATAGGGTCGGATCAATAAATCAGAATGAAAAGAGAGGAATGCTGCTGTAGCAGCACTGTCACGCCTTATGAAAACCTTTGTGCGCAGTTTGATTTTGCTCTGCTTGGTGGTGTGGGTTGGGGGCTTGCTGTTCTTCGGCGCTGTGGTTGCCCCGGTGGCCTTTGGCTCGCTGATGCCGATGTTTTCCGATCCTGCTTTCGGAGTGCATGTTGCCGGCACAATAGTGCGCATTTCGCTGCTGCATCTGCACGATATTGGTTTAGTCAGCGGACTGGTTCTGCTGGCGCTGTGCATTGTGGAGCGCGTTGCGAAGGTGACGCGGCGTTCCATCGCGCCACAACTTGTGCTGCTGGCGGTCATGCTGGGCCTTACGGCGTATTCGCAATTTTCCATCATCCCGCACATGGAGACGCTGCGCATCCATGCTGGCGCGGCGATCGACAATCCAGCATCGACTGACCCGGCCCGCGAGGACTTCAATCGTCTGCATAGTCTCTCGACCAATCTGGAAGGCATCGTGCTGGTCTGCGGCCTGGGGCTGGTGGTTCTATATGCGCGACCTGAGCCGGCCAGTTAATATGCATGGTGCTGTTTTAGTAATTCAAATCGCAGGGGGGCATTCAAATCGCAGCGAAGAATCCAGAGACTGATGGCGCGCTTATGAGGCTAAAATTCGCAGAATTCTTCGCTACGCTGCGCGGCTTACCCTTGAGCGCAGCGAAGGGTCCAGAGTGACTCCCATTTACATCCGACTACACTAACTATGGAATTTCTATAGAAATAATTTTCCCTACAGGACAAGCATGAAGACTGGAATTATCGGCCTGCCGCAGGTAGGCAAGACCTCGCTGTTTAAGATTCTGACCAAGGCAAAGCTGGAAGCGCGAGGCTATTCGAATCCGAAAGAAGTCCATCTCGGCGTGGCCCATGTGCCGGATGAGCGGTTGGAAGAGCTGGCTGCGCTCTATCAGCCGAAAAAGACCGTCTTTGCCACCGTCGAGTACGCCGATGTTGGCGCGATCGGGCAGGAAGCCCTGAAGGAAGCCAGCCTGCTCGCGAGCCTGCGGAATGTGGACGCGCTGATCCATGTGTTGCGCGTCTTCGACGATCCGTCCGTCCCGCTGACTGCGCCTATCGACCCGCTGAAGGAAATTCAGGACGTAGAGTTCGATCTGATGCTGAGCGATCTGACGCAGATTGAAAAGCGCATGGAGAGGCTGGAAAAAGACCTGAAAAAAATGCGTCTGCCGGAGCTGGAAGCGGAACACGCGCTGCTATTGCGCGCCAAGCCGCACCTGGAAGCCGAGCAGCCGCTGCGTTCCATGGAAATGACAGCGGACGAAAAGAAGCTGATCCGTGGATTCATGTTTCTCAGCCAGAAACCGGTGCTATATGTGTTGAACATCTCCGAGAGCACCACCCTCGGCGTGGACCTGGAAACAGCGGTCGAGAAATATGGCCTAGGGAAGATGGCTTCCCGTCCCGGCACCGGGGCCACGGCAATTTGCGGCAAGGTGGAGGCGGAACTCGCCGAGATGCCCGATGAGGAAGCTGAGGAGTTTTTATCGAGTTATGGCCTGGTGGAAAGCGGTCTGCGCCGTCTCATTCGTAAAAGCTATGAACTGCTTGGCTTGATCGCATTTTTCACTGTCGGCGAAGACGAATGCCGCGCCTGGACCATTCCTGTGAACTCGCGCGCGCAGCAGGCAGCCGGAGCGATCCATTCGGACCTGGAAAAGCATTTTATTCGCGCCGAGACCATCCATTGGGACACGCTGCTGGCGGCGGGATCGGAAGCAGTTGCAAGGTCGCAAGGTACGCTGCGACTGGAAGGCAAGGATTACATCGTGCAGGATGGTGACGTGATGCACATTCGTCACAGCGGGTAGGAGCGAACGTGATGCCTCTCGTAATGCTCGCAATGCTGGAAACCAACCCCATGGCCACGCCGTTTTCTGTCGTCTTGCTGTTGGGTTTGATTGCGGGACTGGCCAATGTCGCGGGTGGTGTCTTGCTCCTTCGGATGCGCGCGGAGCGGTTTTTGCATGGCTTTGTCGCATTTGGCGCGGGTTTTTTAATTGCCGTCGCGCTGGTCGAAATGGTGCCAGAGAGCCTGCGTGTCTCCCCGATCGCCGGGCCGTTGTGGATACTTGGTGGGTTCTGCGGGATTCACTTACTCGAGCACACGCTGGTTGCGCACTTCCATTTCGGAGAGGAAACCCATGTGAATGAGTTTCTTCATCCCTCCACGGCTTACTCTGTTACGTTCGGATTGGCCGCGCATACATTTTTTGACGGCATTGCCATTGCGAGCGGCTTCGCTTTCTCCAGTACACTTGGCTGGCTGGTATTTACCGGAATGCTGTTGCACAAACTGCCGGAAGGCTTCACCGTGGGCAGCGTGATGCTGGCCAGCGGCCGCAGCGCAGGCATGGCCTTTACAGCGGCCTGCGCCCTGGGAGGGGCGACGGTCGCGGGGGTGGCTGCCATTCATGTTCTTCCAGGCCTGGCGAATGTTGGATTGCCTCTTTCGGCGGGTGTGGCGCTATATGTTGCGGCGACAGACCTGCTCCCAGAGGTCAATCGCGCGCATGGTGTTCGCTATCGGCTGCTCTTTTTTTTAGGCGTTGCAGCGTTCCTGTTGGCACGCAGGATTGCTTAGCTCAACGCAGAAATTTCTTCAGGGGAAACGCAAAATGCAACCGCAAGGGTATGCACTCATTACCGGGGCCAGCTACGGAATCGGCGAAGAGTTTGCCTGGCAACTGGCAGCCCGTGGATGGTCAATCATTCTGGTGGCCCGGTCACAGGACCGACTCACCCAGTTGCGGACCGACCTGATGGCCGAATACACAGACATTGATGTCTTGTGTGCCGCCATGGACTTGACTGCGCCCGATGCGCCTGCCGAGTTGTTTCAAAAGACAAAAGACGCAAATCTTAAAATTTCGCTGCTGATTAACAATGCTGGCTTTGGAGCATTCGGCGAATTTACCTCGATTGATCGAGAACGCCAGCGCCAGATGATCGATCTGAATATCGCGGCCCTGGTCGAACTGACGCATCTGTATTTGCAGCCGATGATGCAGCGTGAAGAGGGTGGCATCATCAACGTGGCCTCCGTCGCCGGCTTTGCGCCGCTTCCATATAGCGCGGTGTACGCCGCTACCAAGGCCTTTGTGGTCAGCTTCTCCCAGGCCCTATATGAGGAAGCCCGCCAGCATGGGGTGCAGGTGATGGTCGTCAATCCAGGCTCGACGAAGACGAATTTCTTTGAGGTTGCCGGTCACGGTGCCTTCAGCAACTCCTCGATGCAAACCGCCGAACAGGTTGTCGCTGAGTCCATACGGGCTTTCGATCATGATCGCCGTTCCGTTACCACGGGTGTCTCCAACCGCCTGATGGTGCTGGTCCTGGGTCTGCTCCCGGTTAGCTGGGTTACGGCAGTGGTGGGAAAGAAAATGCGTCGGAGGATTGCGATCGATTGAAATGCTTGAGAAGAAAGGGCTTGTGCTGAGGAAACTTTCTTGATAACGATCGACGCAACTTCTTGCTTGACTTGGACAACCCTCGTATGCGAAAACACATCAGTTGCTTTTAAGACAGGGAAAGAGAAGAAGTGATCCTTGTAGTAGACGATAACCCCGTGCAGGCGCTCACGCGCAAGGCCATTCTGGCGCGTGCGGGATTTGAAGTCGAAACCGTCTATTCCGCAGAGGCTGCTTTCGACGCCTTGGATCGTGACCAAAACAATCGCATATCCCTGGTCATCACGGACCACATTATGCCCGGTGAATCCGGCAGCCATTTTGTCGGCTTGCTGTGGCAGCGGCGTAAAGGTTTACCTGTAATTGTGTTAAGTGGCATGGCGGAGGCCGAGACCGAGTACAAAGGACTCGACATCACCTTTCGCGCCAAGCCCATCCAGCCCAACGAACTCATTGAATTGGTCGGTCGGCTCAGTCATTCCAAATCGCACCCTTCCTAGTTCAGGATCTCCAGCAGTCACTTTTCCGATGCAAATTTTGCGTAATATCTCCGGATGCATGTGCATCCCACGGCAAGCGCCATTGCGATAGGTGCGCCGCTCTGCGACAATCGTTAGTAACACGTAAAAGCTATGGCAGCGTTTGGCAGTTTCGCAATTCTTCTCGGGCTTGTTTTGTGCGCGTACAATCTGGTGACGGGTGCAATTGCCCTGCGGCAGATTGCGGTCCATCCGGAGGCCAGTGCTGCGCCGGAGCGTCTGGCGGAGTCCGCTCGCCGGGCTGGCATCGGCAGCTTCGTGGCGATGACCGCTGCGGCCTTCGCGCTAGTCTACTGCGCGTTCACCAACGATTTTTCCGTTTCCTACGTCCTCCACCATTCCAACCGCGCGTTGCCATGGCCCTATAAATTTGCGGCGCTGTGGTCCGGGCAGGAGGGTTCGCTGCTGCTGTGGGCGTGGCTGCTGGCGGCCTACGGATTTGTACTGCGGGTGCGGCACAAGGTCGATGTCAAGCTGACCGCCTATGCCTCGACCATTCTGGCTGGGATTCAGGTCTTCTTTACGCTGCTGCTGGTATTTCCCGCGCCACCGTTTGCCCTGGTACAGGGCGCGGTGCCTGCGGATGGCTTCGGCTTGAACCCGCTGCTGCAATATCCGGAGATGGTCATCCATCCGCCGATGCTGTATCTCGGTTATGTGGGATTCAGCGTGCCGTTCGCTTTTGCCCTTGGCGCGCTGATGATGCGTTACCCCGGAGAAAAATGGATCCACATCACACGCCGCTGGACCATGGTGACGTGGCTGTTTCTCACCTGCGGAATTTTCCTTGGCGCGCACTGGGCCTACTCTGTGCTGGGATGGGGCGGTTACTGGGGATGGGACCCGGTCGAGAACGCCTCACTGATGCCATGGCTGACAGGCACGGCGTTTTTGCATTCCGTGATGATGCAGGAAAAGCGCGGCATGATGAAGGCGTGGAATGTGTGGCTGATCTTCACCACATTCATGCTGTCGATCCTGGGCACACTGCTGACGCGCAGCGGGCTGGTCAGCTCGGTCCATGCCTTTGCCGAGTCGTCCATCGGCTCGTGGTTCTGGACCTTCCTGGTCATTGTGTTGAGCGTTTGCCTGTTTACTTATTTGCTCCAGCGGGACCATTTGCAGTCGGAGCACAAGATCGAGTCGCTGGTTTCTCGCGAATCGAGTTTCTTGTTTAACAATCTGGTGTTGCTGGCCGCCTGTTTCACCATTCTGTGGGGCACGCTGTTTCCCATCATCTCCGAGTATGTCGAGGGATCGAAGGTGACAGTCGGGCCGCCGTTTTACAACCGCGTGGCTGTGCCGATTGGAATCTTCCTGTTGTTTTTGACCGGCATTGGGCCGGTGTTGGCGTGGCGCAGCACGTCGTTCAAAAGCGTGCGGCGCAATTTCATCTGGCCGACGATTGCCGGCGTGGTGACGGCGATTGTCCTGATGGCTGCCGGGATGCATCCCTGGCGCGATGTCGGCACGCTGTATTCCCTGATGGCCTTCTCCCTGGCGGCGCTGGTGACGACGGCCATCGCCAGCGAATTTTGGCGCGGCGCGCGCGTGATCCAGCGTCACACCGGGAAGAACATGCTGTTCTCTGTGGTGCAGTTGACGCGCCGCAACACGCGGCGGTATGGCGGCTACCTGGTCCACATTGGCGTGGTGATCGTGTTTATCGGGCTGGCTGGCTCTGCCTTCAATCAGTCGAAGGAGCAGGAGATGGGCTTTCACGACTCGATGACGCTGGGGCCGTATCGTCTGGTCTGCCAAAGCTATACGCAGGACTCGAACGCCAACTATGACAGCGAATACGAACTGCTGAACGTTTATAAGAACGGTAGATTTTTACTACAGATGGCCCCGGAGCGTCGTTTTTACCACGCCAGCCAGCAGATCGAGACCATGGTTGCGGACCATTCCACGTTGCAGCGCGATTTATACGTCGTGTACGAAGGCAGAAATCCGGAGAGCAATCAGCCCATCATTAAGGTATTTATCAATCCGCTGGTGGCGTGGATCTGGATCGGCGTTTTGGTGATGGCATTTGGAACACTGCTGGCGCTGGTGCCGAACTTGAGCGCGGAACAGGTAGCGCGCTCGCGCAAACCCACAGAAGAAAACCTGGCCTTTGCTGCGGGAGTCAGTCACTAAGCACATGCGTCAATTTTTCTTACAACCTGGAATACGCTCGGTAGCGCGCATCTGGCTACAGCTCTCCGTGGCGTGTCTACTGCTTGTCTTCCTGGTTGGCGCGGGAGACACTGCGGCGCGTTACAACCAGCTTGGACATCAGATGATATGCACCTGCGGGTGCAATCAGGTCCTGCTGGAGTGCAATCATGTCGGCTGCACCGTCTCCACGCAAATGGAGGGTGAGTTGCACAATGCGCTTGACCGAGGAGATGGCAATCAACTGATCCTGCAAAATTTCGTGCAGAAATATGGGCCGACCGTGCTGGCCGCCCCGCCCGAAGCTGGTTTCAATCTGGTGGCCTGGATTGCGCCCGGTGTCGTTTTTCTGCTGGCGACATTAGGGACGGCGCTGCTGATCCGTAAATGGAAGCTGCACACCGTCGCTATGCCGAAAGAGATTGCAGCCG
>JAKAYS010000021.1 GCA_021826695.1 Acidobacteriota bacterium
GATCTCATGTCGTTGGTGGAAATAGCTACCCGCATGAATACGCTGCATTATGACGAAGGAGAGGCATCCCGCCGCCGTTACGTGACGGCCATGTTTCTGCGGCTGGATACGCAGGCGCACACGCTGGAAGCGGTCAATGCCGGGCATAATCCGGGATTCCTGCTCCAGGGCAATAAACAGCCGATCCTGATCCAGGCCAGCAGCACTCCGGTTGGCATGCTGCCATTTTCCAGCTACGTTGCGGAAAAATATGTACTCGAAGAGAAGGCCAAGCTGCTACTCTACACGGACGGGTTGACGGAAGTGTTTCATGAAAATGAGGAGTTTGGTCAGGAGCGGCTGCTGCATGCCTTCCGCTCCTGCCATTACACGGACGCCAATGCCATTCTGGATTCGCTGTGGCAGGAAATCGATGCATTTTCCACGGAAGTATCGCAGAGTGACGATATGACTGCGCTTGTGCTTCAAAGACAGGCTTAGAGGAGATTGATGTGATCCCCAGAAACGCCAACAGTATTGAGTTGCGCCTACCTTCTCGTCTCGGTTACGAGAAGGTCGCCATGAATACGGCGGCCAGTGTTGCCAAGTTGATGGGCTTTGCGGAGGACCGCATTGAAGACCTGAAGACCGCTGTGGCGGAGGCCTGCATCAATGCCATGGAGCATGGCAACAAACTCGACGAGTCCCTGAGTGTCTGCGTGATATTGTCCATGGACGAAAATTCGCTGGAGGTGAAGGTGCTCGACACAGGCACTGGACCGCACGGCAATGTCCATAGGCCCGACATCGACAAAAAAATGCACGGGGAAGAGGCCAGTCGCGGCATGGGAATGTTCCTGATCCAGGCGCTGGTCGATGAAGCCGAATGGGTGAGCGCGCCACCCAGTGGAAGCTACGCGCGTCTGGTCATTCGCCTACAAACGACAAAAGAATAGATCGGAGGAGGAGGAGTCTATGCAGGAACAAGGCACACAAGTGAGGATGGAGGAAGTGAAATGCGGGTCGGGCGAGGCTGTCTCCGTCATGCGTTTCGCCGGCGATATTACCAGCACATCGGAGGCAGCGATTCTCGGAACCTTTCAAGGTCTGTCGCCCGATACCTCCAAACGCATTCTGCTGGATTTCTCCAAGGTCGAATATCTGAATTCCAGCGGCATCGCTCTCATTATTCAGTTGATGTATACCGCCAGTAAAAACGGTCAGGCCATCCAGACCTTTGGATTGACTCCCCACTTTCAAAAGGTCTTCACCATGGTGGGCATCACCAAATACACACAACTGCATTCGGATGAAGCCACGGCCTGCGCCGCCTTCGATTAGAGTCTGGGCCTGAAGCCAAAGCGGGGGTCATTCTGGACCCTTCGCTTCACAACGCGAAAGATCGCAAGGAATTTCGCTGGACGGGCCGCTCTTGTTACCATGTCTTTGACCGCAGTTTAGAGCAGATTCTGTCGGGGTGTTGACGGTCGGGGAAAGAGTGGTGCTCGCCCAAGTTTTTGTTAACACTTGACCTGAAAATGCTCTAGAGATTCATAGTTAATAGAGTTAGTTATCAGATGGAGTCATTCTCGACGAAGGTCGCCGCGGCGGCGAGTGAAGAATCCAGAGAACATTCGCCTCATCATGGCCATTATCACTCTCTGGAGCCTTCGCTTCCCTCAGGATGACGAGCGCTATTTCTTAACTACAGTATCTGTCAATCCACTTTAAAATACTTTTTGCGGGACACAATCCTACTATGTTGAAGCGACTTTCGATTTCCCTCTTCGCTCTTCTGCTTCCGATTTCGTACACCCTGCGCTGCGCCGCCAGTGCCAACGACGCCCATCCGAAACTGGTCATCATTCTTGTAATCGACCAGTTTCGCGAGGACTATCTGGAGCGCTACCGCGCGGATTTCAAGGGCCAGGGCTTCGATCTGTTTTTCGACCACGGCGCTTATTTTCCCGACTGTTATTTCGACTACGGAAACCTGATGACGGCGCCAGGACACTCCACCATTGGGACTGGCGCATACACCGATGGCCACGGCATTGCAGGCAACGAGTGGTGGGACCTGAAACGCAACACCCAGCGCCCGATCAGTTCAGTCGAAGATCCTCGCTACAGTATCGTTGGATTGTCGAACGGCGCGGAGATGGAAGGTGCTTCGCCACGCAACTTGCTGGCCACTACGGTCGGAGATGAAGTTCGCCTCGCCACCCAGGGAGAAGCAAAACTCTTCGGCGTTTCGCTCAAGGACCGCGCTGCGATTCTGCCTGCCGGACACACAGCCAATGGCGCGTTCTGGATCGATCAGCAGAGTGGCGCATTTATCACCTCCACGTACTACATGCCCTCCCTTCCGGACTGGGCGACAGCGTTCAACCAAAGCGACAACGCAGCGCAAGCTCGAACGGAAGCTGGAGTTGCCAGCGATGCGCCCTTCTTTGCAAAAGTCGGCCCGACGGATGCCGCCATTGAATATGAGCTGAACTTTGCGCAGGCATTGATTGACGGGGAGAAGCTCGGCACAGGAAACGTGACCGACGTGCTGACTATCAGCATTTCATCGACGGACATACTCGGCCATCGCGTCGGCCCGGACTCGCCCGAGCAACGGCAACTGGTCGACCAACTCGATGGCAATCTGGATGGGTTCTTCCGCTGGCTGGACCACAATGTTCCCGGCGGTCTACATAACGTTTGGATTGCATTGACCGCCGATCACGGCATTGCGCCTGTTGTCTCCATCGCGCAGCAGTTGGGCATTCCAGCTTCGTCGATCGACCTGAAAGCTTTGACGGCGGCACTGAACAAAACGATGAATGACCGTTTCTCTCCTGGCCAGCAGCTTGCGTATCTGCTCCCTCACCAGGAACTTCCGTATATTGCGCTGAATATTCCTGTCTTTGAACGGGCCGGCATCAATGAAGTGGAGGCGGAACGAGCGATCCAGGATTCGATCCCGGCCGCCATGGCGACACTACAGTCAGCTTCGTTCAATCAACCCGACTCATCCGTCAAGCCCAGCACAGCGCGTGTCGCACCCGAGCCGAGAGTATTTCGCACCTTCACCCGGCTGCAGATGGCTTCCCTTCAACCGGGTTTGCCGCCGACAGATTTCGGACGCATCATCGCGCACAGCTACTCTCCGAATGGAGGCTGGTACGTGATGCTGATTCCAGACGCCTACCAGATGCAATCGTCTGGAGGAGGCACCACACATTTTTCTCCGTATTCCTATGACCGTCATGTGCCACTCGCCTTCTTTGGGTCTGTTTTTACGCCGGGAATTTATCGAGGTCGCGTGCAGCCGGTCGACCTGGCGGCCACGCTGGCCGCCCTGCTGAATGTCAATCAGCCTTCGGCCAGCATCGGCCATGTTTTGACGCAGGCCATACACCCGGAGGTGGAAATAAAACCTTCTCGCGTCAGAATGCGCAGGAAAAAGCACAGCGAATCCACCGGACCCGCCGAGAAGACACTGAAGGAGACCGCGCCGAAAACTGTAGCATCTCCAGGGTCCGCGCCTACTTCGCCGACAGCATCGCAACCCAAGAGCACACCACCCCAACCATGATCCCCAGCCAGAAGCCGGACCTGCGCGTACGATTTTGCGGCATCGAGCTACGAAATCCCATCATCGCGGCCAGCGGCACGTTTGGCTACGGGATGGAATTTGAAGACATCCTTGCGCTCGATAAGATCGGCGCGTTTGTCACCAAGGGACTCTCCAAAGAGCCGATGCCTGGCAATCCGCCTCCGCGGCTGATCGAAACCGCGGCAGGCATGCTGAATGCAATTGGGCTCCAGAACGTCGGTGTGCAGGCTTTTGTGGAGAACAAGCTTCCCGCCATCCAGCGGCTTCCCTGCCCTGCGATCGCCAATGTCTTTGGTTCCTCCATCGAAGACTATTGTGCGGTCATACACGCACTGAATGCGGCAGAAGGAATTGCAGCCTATGAATTGAATGCGTCCTGCCCCAATACACACAGCGGCGGCATGGTCTTTGGGACAGATGCGACCACGCTGTACGAACTCGTGCTGCGGGCCAAATCCGTAGCGCGACGACCTCTGATCGTCAAGCTATCGCCGAATGTGACCAGCATCGCCATCATGGCGCGCGCCGCCGCCGAAGCAGGAGCGGACGCAATTTCTCTAATCAATACTTTTCTTGGAATCTCCATCGACGCAAACACACGACGGCCACGCCTCGCGAATGTTACCGGAGGACTGTCGGGTCCAGCGATTAAACCCATGGCACTGCGCATGGTATATCAAGCAGCGCGTGCTGTCAGCATTCCTATACTCGGCATGGGGGGCATAACAACAACGGAGGACGCGATTGAATTTATGCTGGCTGGCGCAACAGCAGTTCAGGTAGGAACGGCGAGCTACGCGGACCCGCGCGCAGTGGAGCGTATTGCAAATGGGCTGCAACCCTGGTGTTCCCGTCATCACATCGAAAAAATCAGCAGCCTGACTCGTGGACTCAATATGAACGCCGAGTAGAGCGGGCCAGCGCGGGGCCTTGCAAGAATCCCTTTTAGTTCACGACATGCACAACGAAATGCATTTTCCCGTGACCAATCCCACAGTACTTGCCGCACTTCCCTTTGAAGTCTCCAGTTTCCCTGGGGGTGACGACGACATCTGTCATCTCGCCTTTTTTCATCGTGCCTTTAATGCCGAGTTCAGGCACCACCAAGCTGTGTTCCACATCGTCGGATGTCAGTTCCAGCTTTACCGTCTCATCTTTCTTGAGTGTGATCTCGGCGGGATCAAACGCAAACTTTTTGGCGTGAATCACTATCGTGCGGGTAGGCGATGCCGCAGGCATTGTGGCTGAAGCGCCATCCTGCGCCATCACTGGCAGGGCAAAAAGTGCAACTGCTGAAATCAATGCGATATTTTTCCATGCAAATTTCATAAAAGACGTTTCCAAAAGCGTTGAGATTGCGGATCAAGGCGAGCAGGACATCTCCTCGAATGAAACGCGCTCGAAGAGCATCAGGTCGATTGGCCTGCGCCTTCGGCGGACGCAATGCGCTGTTCCGCTTCGTGGATCACGCGATTGGCTTCCGCGTAGCGCCTGCTTTCCTCGCCTGCTTCGTTCCACAGTTGCTGTCCATATTGTAGTTGCTGCCGCGCATCTGCGACGTTGATTTCGTTCGGGCGAACAGCGCTCTCCGCCAGGATCGTCACGCGGTCCGGAAGCACTTCCACAAATCCCCAGGCAACAAAAAATTGTTGATCGCCAACATCGCCACCATGCAGCGTGACTTCCCCTGCGCCGAGTTCCGCCAGCAGCGGAGCATGTCCGTAAAGCACTTCAAAATAACCGGAGCTTGACGGCAGCGAGACGGAGTCTGCCGTGCCATCGATGAAGATTTTGTCTGGCGTGACGAGCCGGACGCGAATTGAATTTGCCTCTGCCATGAACGATTGCCGACCTTACACCGTCTGCTTCATCTTGCCAGCAGACTCCAGGACTTCGTCGATATCGCCCTTCATATAGAAGGCTTGCTCCGGCACATCATCGTGCTTGCCATCGATGACCTCCTTAAAGCTGCGAACGGTATCGGCGATTTTTACATAGCGGCCCTGCATGCCGGTAAACTGCTCGGCAACATGGAAGGGCTGCGACAAAAACTTCTGCACTTTGCGGGCGCGCATGACGGTCAACTTGTCGTCTTCCGAAAGCTCGTCGATGCCGAGAATTGCAATGATGTCCTGCAAATCTTTATAGCGCTGCAAAATTCGCTTCACGCCTTGCGCGACATCGTAATGCTCCTGCCCGACAATGCGCGGCGCGAGAATGCGGGAGGTCGAAGCCAGCGGATCGACAGCGGGATAAATACCAAGCTCCGAAAGTGGGCGCGAAAGCACGGTGGTTGCGTCCAGGTGAGCAAACGTCGTCGCCGGCGCGGGATCGGTCAAATCGTCGGCAGGCACATAGACCGCCTGTACCGAAGTGACGGAACCCTTCTTCGTCGAGGTGATGCGCTCCTGTAGTTCTCCCATTTCGGTAGCGAGATTCGGCTGATAGCCGACGGCGGAAGGCATACGGCCAAGCAGCGTCGAAACTTCCGAGCCGGCCTGCGTGAAACGGAAAATGTTGTCGATGAACAGCAGAGTGTCCGCGCCTTCTTCATCGCGGAAATACTCCGCAACAGTCAAAGCGGTCAGCGCGACGCGCAGACGCGCTCCGGGCGGCTCGGTCATCTGGCCATAAATCAATGCGGCCTTCGACTTATCGAGCTGCTTCAGGTCGATGACGCCGGATTCCTGAAACTCCAGCCACAGATCGTTGCCTTCACGAGTACGCTCGCCGACACCGGCGAACACGGAAAATCCGCCGTGCTTCGATGCGACGTTGTTGATTAGCTCCTGGATGATGACGGTCTTGCCGACGCCCGCGCCACCGAACAAGCCAGTCTTGCCACCCTTCAAAAACGGCTGGATCAAGTCGATGACCTTGATGCCGGTCTCAAACATTTCTTCGCGTGTGGACTGCTCGTCGAAGGCCGGCGCCTGGCGGTGGATCGGGCGATGCTCCGTTGCATTGACAGGGCCGAGTTCGTCGACGGGCTGGCCGATGACGTTGAGCACGCGACCCAGCGTCGCGCGTCCCACTGGCACGGTGATCGGGCCACCAAGGTCGATGGCTTTCATTCCGCGCACCATGCCTTCCGTGGCTTCCATCGCAATGCAGCGCACGCGGCCTTCGCCCAGGTGCTGCTGCACTTCCACAATGACGTTGAGCGGAGTCGGAACATCGAAGCCGTCGCTGGTGATCCGCAACGCCTGATAAATCGGCGGCATGTGCGCTTCGTCAAACTGAACGTCAACCGCCGGTCCTGCAATTTTAATGATCTGTCCGATGTTTTCTGCCATGTTTCCTTTTCCAAACCTTCTGCTGAATTCTTAGGTTCCGAGCATTACAGCGCCGCTGCGCCGCTGACAATTTCGATGATCTCCTTGGTGATCGCCGCCTGCCGCACGCGGTTCATCGTCAACGTATAGGCATCGATCATGTCGGAAGCGTTATTGGTTGCCGAATCCATCGCCGTCATCCGCGCGGCATGTTCGGCGGCGACGGATTCCAGCATGGCGTGATACAATTCCGTTGCTACATAGCGCGGCAGCAAGCCGTCCAGCAGTTGGCGCGGAGGTTGCTCATAAATGTAGTCCACCTGCGCGGTGCCGAACTTGCTGGCCTCTTCGTCCGCCTCACGCGTGTCTTCCGTTTCCAGGCTGACGCCAGAGCTGCGCGCGGCCTTGGCCATTTCCTCGCGTTCCTCCTGTTCCATCTCAATGGCGCTGGCAATGTCTTGCTTGCCCACTTCCTTGATGGGCAGAATACGGTCCACGACCACGCGCTGCGTCATCACAGATTGAAACTCGTTGAACACCAGATAGACGGCGTCCGTTTCCTGGGCGATATAGCGTTCCACCAATGTATGCGCGAGATGCGCGGCTTTTTCAAAGGTCAGGTGCTCGAACATTCCCGCATGTTCGCCGACAATTTCAATGCGCGCTTTCCGTGTGCGGGGCGCGGTGCCATGTTCGAGCTCCCGGTCTTCCGCAATCGATGCCGTCGCGTAGCTGCGCCGCAAAATATCGCGGCCTTTGCGCCCTACAATTTCGAGATCCAGTTCGACATCCGCCCGGTCGTTCAGAAAGCGATGCGCGGCCTTCAAAACATTGGTATTGAAGGCACCCGCAAAACCTTTGTCGCCAGTAACGACCACCACCGTCGCGTGCTTTTCCGGGCGCACCGCCAGCAATGGGTGTTTGTCCTCTCCCGTTTCCGGCTCGTAAATGTCGACGCGCCGCACCAGAGAATCCAGCACGCTGGCCAGCATCCGAGCATAGGGTCGCGCAGCGAATGCGCGCTCCTGCGCGCGGCGCAGCTTGGCTGCCGACACCATCTTCATCGCCTTGGTAATCTGCCGCGTGTTTTTTACGCTGCGGATGCGCCGTCGTAGATCGAGAACATTGGCCATGGGTTACGACTTCTTCTCGCCATCTTCTTTTGTCTTGCCCTCTGTGGAGTCAATGTGGGCCTCGGGATGCTCGGCGAAGAAATTCTGCTTGTATTCCTGGATGGCCGCTGTCATGCGTTTCTTCAAATCGTCATCGAGCGTCTTCTTCGTCGCAATGTCGCTCAGGACAGTCGCCTGCGCCGCGTCCATATAGGGATAGAGTCCCTCTTCAAATGAGCGAACATGCTCCACCTTCACGTCGTCCAGCAAGCCGGTGGTCCCAGAGTACAGAATGATGACCTGCTTCTCCATCGACAATGGCTCGAACTGGCGCTGTTTCAGCAGCTCCGTCAGACGCTGGCCGCGATTCAACTGGCTGAGCGTGACCTTGTCCAGATCGCTGCCGAACTGGGCAAAGGCGGCCAGTTCACGATACTGGGCGAGATCCAGCTTGAGCGTCGCGCCGACCTGCTTGGTCGCTTTGCTGGCCGCGGAGAAACCGACGCGGCTGACCGACAGGCCCACGTTGACCGCGGGACGAATACCGGAGTTGAACAAATCCGTTTCAAGAAAAATCTGTCCGTCGGTAATGGAAATCACATTGGTTGGAATGTAGGCCGAAACGTCGCCAGCCTGCGTTTCAATGATCGGCAGCGCCGTCAGCGAACCGCCGCCCAGGTTCTGGCTCAACTTCGCTGAGCGTTCCAGCAGGCGCGAGTGAAGATAGAATACGTCGCCAGGGTAGGCTTCTCGGCCCGGTGGACGGCGCAGCAGAAGAGAAATTTCGCGATAGGAGACAGCGTGCTTGGAAAGATCGTCGTAGATCACCAGCGCGTGCCTACTCGAGTCGCGAAAAAATTCGCCAATCGCGGTTGCGGCATACGGCGCAATGTATTGCATCGGCGCAGGCTCCGACGCGGAAGCGACCACGACGATGGTGTAGGCCATCGCTCCATGCTCGGTCAGGGTCTGCACCACCTGCGCGACGGAAGAACGCTTTTGACCGATCGCGCAGTAAACGCAGATCAGATTGTTCTTCGCGCTGTTAAGGATGGTGTCGAGCACCACGGCGGTTTTGCCTGTCTGGCGGTCGCCGATGATCAGCTCACGCTGGCCGCGGCCAATCGGAATCATGGCGTCAATCGCCTTGATGCCGGTAGACATCGGCTCGCGCACTGGCTGACGGTCGATGACGCCGGGAGCCAGCCGCTCGACCGGCAGAAATTGATCGGTCGCAATCGGGCCCTTATCGTCGATGGGTTGACCGAGAGCATTCACCACGCGGCCAATCATGGCGTCGCCAACGGGCACGCTCATGATTTTTCCAGTGCGCTTGACTTGGTTGCCTTCGCTGATTTCGGTGTAATCGCCAAGGATGACAGCGCCCACCTGATCTTCATCGAGGTTCATGGCAAGGCCCATCACGCCATGGGGAAACTCCAGCATCTCGCCGGCCATGACTTTTTCCAGGCCATGAATGCGGGCGATGCCATCGCCGAGTGAAATAATCGTGCCCACTTCATCGACGCGGACCCGCGACTCGAAGTTTTCGATCTGTTCTCTAAGTACCTGCGAAATTTCGTCTGCTTTGATCTGCGCCATTCTGCTTCCGATTGAGTATTCTGAATTTTTTGTTGGTTAAACTGCGATCAGCTTTTCGCGCAGCTCTTCGAGCCTGCCGCGCACGGAGCCATCGTAAACGGTGTCGCCGATGCGTAAAACCACACCGCCAAGCAGCGATGGGTCTTGCTTATAAACTGCCCGCACTTGTACTCCAGCCAATGCCGAAGCACGGGCTTCGATCTTCGATTTTTCGTCCGCATTCAATTCACGAACACTGCTGATGACCGCCTCGCTGATGTGAAGCCGAACATTGATCTCGCTCCGATATTCGATCAGGATAGACTCGAACGCCTGGATACGATCGTTCTGCAGCAGGACCGCCAGAAAGTTCCGTGTCTGTTTCGCGATTCCAATCCGTGGCGTGAGCGCATCCAGCACCTTAAGTTTCGACTCCAGCGGTATCGAAGGATTTCCAAACACTTCCCGCAATTCCTTGCTCTCTCCAAGCACGGCGAGAACATCTGCAAGCTGCCGGTCTACATCTTTCGTATCGAGCTTGTCGGACATGACCACATCGGCAAACGCCCGCGCGTATTGGGAACTGAACACGCCCATCAGTTCACGCCTCCACGAGAGGATTTTTCCGTCAAGTCAGCGACAAAATCGTTGATGAGTAAACTGTCCGCATCCGCGCTCACTGCAATCCGCCGCTTTGCGTGTTCGATCACCAGTTCGGCTGCGAAATTTTTCAACTGGCGCTGGGCATTCATGCCCGCTACGGCAATTTCCTGTCCGGCTGTCGCCAGAATCAACTGCTTTTCCTGTTCCATCGCCGCGCGCAACCTCTGCTCTTCGGCGGCAGTGTCTTGTTCCGCTTTTATTTTAATTTCCGCGATTTCCTTATCCAGACGCCCAAGGCGTTGCTCGACATCGGCCAGACGCCGATTGGCATTTTCCGTTGCTGTCCGCGCGCGTTGCATCTCGTTCTGGATTCGCTCCGTTCGACTGCGCAATGTTTTCGGCAGAAGCCGTGCCACAAACCAAACAATTGCAGCCATCAGAATGAAGAAGTTCAGAATTTCAAATATCCGCGCAGTGGTCTCCACCGACAAGCCGAAAATGCCAGCCAGCGTATGCACCATGGGAGAGTGACGATAGACATTCGCGCTGTCTTCCGCCTCGGGGTTATCGACCTTTCGCTGCTGTATTTCTTCTTTGCGTTCCTGATTGCGCTGGAACTGGCGCACATCATGGCGTTCCGACAGGTACTTCGCGTACGCAGCATCTTTTGAATTGTTTGAGGGCGAATTCCGTGAATTTGGATTCTGCGTAGATGCGGTGCTTTGCCCGCTTGGCTTTGCGGTCGTCTGTGCAAAGTTCACGCTACCTGCGAATAGAAGCAGCGCGCATAAAAGTCCCAGCGTTATCCGGAAATTCGAGGATAGCTTCAACCTACTCATAAACCCTGGGCCGGCAATTCGCATCAGGCCTGCTCCCGCGAGGAGACATTGCCGGAAGGAAGGACGGCCCGCAGCACTTCGGTTGCAAGCTCGTCAATGGAAGCATCCAGTTGGAAGCGCGCTTTTTCCATGCTCGCTTCCAGAGTAAGCCGGGCCTCCAGCGTATGCTTCTCAGCCGCTAAGCGCGCTTGTGAAATTACTTTCTCAGACTCTACTTGCAAGGCGTGCAGTCGTTCCTGACGATGATGGACGATTTCCACTCGGGCTGCCCGCAGTCGATGTTCATACTCCGCCGTCTTCGCTTCCACTGCGGCAATGGAAGCAGTCGCCTTCTCCATCGCTCCCTGCGTCCGCGCATAACGTTCCTGCAAAATTTTCGTCAATGGCGAATGCACCAGCAGCCGATAGGCTGCGAGTGTGACCAGGAAAAGAAGCATGGTCGGCACGGAGCCGAGCACAAGTCCACTAAGCTGTTGAAGCAGATCGCTCATTTGCAATGTAGTTTCGGGGTTCGGCAGTAGAGGCGCGGAGTGCGTTTATCTATCTGGGCATGAACCTTTATTTTTAACAAACGGATGAGCAGAGTGTCAATCTGCGCGCTCCGCGTAACAGAAGGACGGCGGTGCTCCTGAGAAACACTGATTTATAAGCACTTACAGGCAATTATTCGCAACCTAAAGAATAACAGGAATACGACTTGACACGCTACTGCCGGAGCCTACACTTAAGAGTAACAGCCTGGGGCCTGGTTCAAGGTCCGGCAGGCCGGATGCCTGGAATAGCAGCCCAACATTCCTGGTATCCGGCCTACTCCAAAGCTTCTCCAGACTCTCCTCCAATTCCATTTTCCACTTGTGTGTTGCTCCAATAGCCGCGGTATCTTCCCAGCAAGGATGCCGGTCCGCGCACGCGCAAATGCACTGTGTCTTCTTTAAATTTTTTTGCCAGAGTCACCGCGCCTGCATCCAGCGCAGCGAGCACTGCGCCTTGACTCTGCGGCACGAGCAGGACGCGTTCCTCCAGCGGATCGGTTGCAAGCGCTCCATCCAGCGCGGCCAGAAGTCCATCTAAACCTGTTTTGGCGCGGGCCGATACATGAATTGTGTCGGCGAGAAATCCTGGACCATCTTCCGGCAACAACAAATCCATTTTGTTCATTACTTCAAGACGCGGCTTTTTCTCTACATCCAGTTCGCGCAAAACTTTTTCCACTTCTTCGCGATGTGTTTCGAGCGATTCGCTGGAAGCATCCATCACATGAATCAAAACCTCGGCGGTCTGAACCTCTTCAAGCGTGGCGCGAAAGGCGTTGACCAGCGTGTGCGGCAGAGCGCGGATAAATCCCACTGTGTCCGAAAGTAAAATGCGACGGCGCGATGGCAGCGTGAGCAAATGCAGCTTTGGATCGAGCGTGGCGAACAGCCGCGACGACTCCAACACTCCTGCCTGCGTCAGCGCGTTGAACAGAGTGCTTTTCCCGGCGTTGGTATAGCCAACCAGCGCCACCGTCGGCACCGGTACGGAGGAGCGTCTCTGGCGCTGCTGTTGTCGAATGCTCCGGACCGCCTCCAGCCGAGCGCGGACGATTTGAATCCTTCGTCCAATTTTTCGACGATCGGTTTCGAGCTGCGTTTCGCCCGGCCCACGCGTGCCGATACCGCCGCCCAACTGCGACATGGAACGCCCGCGTCCAGCCAGGCGAGGCAGCATGTATTCCAACTGCGCCAGTTCTACTTGAAGCTGCCCTTCCCGGGTGCGCGCGTGGGAAGCGAAAATGTCGAGGATCAGTTGCGTGCGATCGATCACCCGGCAAGGAAGCGCCCGCTCCAGTTCGCGCAATTGGGAAGGCGACAGGTCCTGCTCGAAGACGATCAAATCCGCGTGGCTGGCGCTGGCCTGTCCGGCAATCTCTTCCAGCTTGCCTTTACCAACCAGCGTCGCCGGGTCCGGATGGTCGCGTCGCTGAACGATCACGTCCAGTACGTTGGCGCCCGCGCTTTCCGCCAGTTCTTTGCATTCGGCTGCTTCGGGTGAAAGGGCAGAAGGAAATGAGAGAACGTTCGATTTTGAGACAGAGGTAGAACCGGAAGGAGGGCCAACTTCCTCTGCCGGTTCCTGCGTGTTTGATTCCAATGCCGACTCTTGCTCTTGCGTGGCCCGCATAGCGTCTTTTGCAAGACGAGCGGAAGCAGTCAGCCGCTGGCGGTATTTTCGCCCCGTAAACTCGCAGGCAACAATGAGGGCGCGTTCTCCCCGCGCCCTATCGAGTTCAGAAACAGCTTTCGCGATGTGCTTCAGGTCCTTCCGCTGTGACTCGGGCGTTTCCATTAACCTGCAATTCCCCGGCAACGGACATTTTCCTCACGCAGCTTAAAATTTCGCATTGCGTCAGGAGGCAGTGGATACAGTCGATGACAGCGTAGAAGAGTGCGCACTGGAAGATCCAGTTCCGGCAGATGCTGGCACATGTCCTGTTGTCGGAACTCCGGTTACAGGATGACGATGTTCCCCGATCAAAACAGGCTTTCCACTCACGACAGTTGAGATGGCATGTTTGAAGATAAGCTGCTCCTGGCTATTGTTTTCCAGCAGGACAGAATATTTATCGAAGGACCGAATCCGCCCGGTTAACTTCACACCGCTCACCAGGTAAATCGTGATCTGGGATTTGTCTTTGCGGACAGTATTCAAAAAAGTATCTTGGATATTTTGGGCAGTCTTGCTTTCCATTTATCGTCTCCTTGCTTCCCCAACTCATTGTTCCAATCCAGTTGCACAGATCTGGCAGGCAGACGCCAGATCCCAAGTTCCGCAGCCAAGCCGGTTCTCTCTGCCGAAAAGCGGCGCCATTGCGCCGTGTTCGTATTGTCTATGAAATCATGCAACCTCGCCACTGTCATGGAAAAGCAACAGTAAACCAAGCTGAAACCTTGGATGCACCATTTTCGATCTGCGTTTCATATAAAAGCGCCCGGCCATGCGCTTTCTCACCTCCATTGTCTTATTGAGGCATATCCGAGCTTCATTTCCAGGAAACCTCTCCGGGAAAGCGATGCTAGCATGAAATGTGCTCTCCAAGACCCATTCGATTCCCTCTTCGACCACGGAACGGCAAAAGCCGGTCCCAGTCGCTGACTTTTCTCGCCAATATCGGCAGATTCGAGAGGAAGTTCTGGCTGCGATCGAGCGTGTTTGCGCTGGACAACACTTCATTCTCGGCGAAGAAGTGCGGCTCTTCGAGGCTGCCTCTTCAGCCTATTGTGGCGCCGCGCATGGCATCGGATGCGCCTCCGGCACCGACGCGCTATGGCTGGCGATGGCCGCCGCCAAAATTGGGCCTGGAGATGCCGTCCTGACGACGCCTTTCAGCTTTTTTTCGACCGTCAGCTCTATTCTACGTGCCGGGGCGCAGCCGTTGCTGGCCGACATCGATCCACGCACTTATAACCTTGACGCCTCTCTGGCGTCGAAAACTCTGCAAACCCCGGACAACCTACAGCCACAAAGTCGTCTGCGCGCCATTCTTCCAGTACATCTCTATGGCCAGTGCGTGGACTGGGATGCGTTCGCAGCATTGAAGAATGAGCTTGGCGTCTTACTGATTGAAGACGCGGCGCAAGCCTATGGAGCGAAATGGGGTGGCAAGCCGGCAGGCAGCCTGGGCGATCTGGCCGCTTTTAGCTTTTATCCCACGAAAAATCTGAGCGCATACGGCGACGCTGGCCTTGTGACCACCAACGACGAGAGCTTCGCGGAGCGGGCGCGGATGCTGCGCGCGCACGGCATGCGCCAGCGTTACTTCCATGAAGAAATTGGTTGTAACAGTCGACTGGACACGATTCAGGCCGCCGTCCTTCTGGTGAAACTTCAGCACATCGACCAGTGGAACCAGCAGCGCCGTGAACGGGCCAGGGTTTATGACGAACTCATTACGCGGCAGGGGTTGGCGGAAGATGGCCCTTATCCGACGCATGGGATTGTGCTGCCCTATGTCGATCCACGCGGGACCCATGTCTTCCACCAATACGTGGTTCGCGCGCCGCGACGCGATGCACTGAAAGCGTTTCTGGCCGAGCAAGGCATTGGCTCGGAAATTTACTATCCGCTTCCGTTGCACATGCAAAGTTGTCTGCGAGACCTTGGCTATGCGCAGGGGGCCTTCCCGGAAAGTGAGCGCGCCGCCAAGGAAGTCCTGGCGCTGCCCATGTTTCCAGAGCTTACGCGCGAGGAACAAGAGCGCGTCGTAGCCGGAATCGCAAAGTTTCTGGCTTAAGTTCGCTCAGCGATTGCCGTAGGCATGGTGCTTTTTTCTCTGTGCGGAACGTCGCCTAACAGCGTGCATGTCCGCATTCGCGGTTGAATGCGCGCCCGGTGGAAAAACTTTGCGGACCAAATTTCCTTCCATGCGGTACGTCATGGTTTCAAGCTGTGCCGCATGGGGCATACCGGTCGCAGGGTCCAAACTGACAGCATTGTTGACAGCGACCTGAAAGGAAAATTCCGGCACGGGACCATTGGGAGCATTGGAATCACCGGGAGTCACCTTGACAGGGAAAAATCCCACCAGGTCTCGCTGGCGAAAGGCCGTTCCATAGCGATGCCTGCGGGTGTCCCAGGTAAAGACGCGGACCTGATCGAAGTCGAACGGCAAGCCCGCTTTGTAAGGCGTCAGCACGGTCAAATACTCCGGCACAAGGCTGCTTCCCGTGCCGGAATCAGGGTCTTCGACAGTGCGCAGAACATACGCGCCCACCATCTTCTCGTTTTCCGCATATTGCGCCACAGACTCCGGCACATCTACCTGGAGGTCCCGCGACAGCATCCATCCTGTGTGACCTGCGCCATCTCGGACCAGCCACCAGTCTTCCATCGGAACAGAAGGCAAAAATTGTGACACAAAGTTTTGCCTGTGGGCCTTTCCGATATGCACTTCCGCCCGTGGTGTTACCTGTTTGCTGGGTAGACCCAGCACGCTGCCCGGCGCAACCCTGGGGATAGACGCCCGCTCCAGCATGGAAACCTTGGTATTCGCCGGCAAAATATAAAAGCGCTGCGTTTTCCGTCCCGGAGCCAGGTGCATGTAGAGTTCGTTGTAGAGCACGGCGGTGGCAACGGGCTGTTCGCTGGCATGTTGTTTCGCTAGATTTTCAAAATTATCGAATACGCTTTGATCGATGACCGCGTGCTCTTCCAGCCAGCCCATGGCTCCCTGAGGGGTTTGTACCTTTAGAAATCGACGTCCATGTTCGAGCACTCGCAGGCGCTCTCCATTCGTCACTTCCCCTACATGATTGGCAACCACCGCAACACGGTCAAGCAGATACATCCGCTTCGCCGTGACGTAGACATACTCCACAGAGGAAGCCGAACGCAGGTGGCCACATCCGGCAAGCTGTAGAACTGCCGAAAGCAGAAAAGCACACGTTACGGATTGTCGCCAGCGAGCGGAAATTGACATTTCGGGGGAATGATCTTGCATGTTGTTTCAGAGGACCTATTTTTCAGTGTTCCGTTACGGAACCACGGACAGCGCAATCGCACCCGCCGGCTGTGTTCCTGTGGGCGTAGAGACAACGGAATCCAGCTTGCCCCCCACGGTCGCATCGAAGCTGAACACCTCTAAATCGGGATTGCCGTAGAGGCTAGTTACAAGCAGATATTTCCCAGTCGGATCGAGCGCCATCGCATCTGGCCCCGAGCCGGTTTGAAACGGAGAACTCGATAAAGCCGTCAATGTACCGCCGGTCCCCAGCGTATATCCGATAATCTCATTCGATGTGCGATAGGCAACATACACATAGGTGTTCGTCTGGTCCACCACGATGGAAGACGGACCCAGTTGAGAGTTCGAGCCTAAATTCTGTTGAAGAAAGGGCGAGCCCGATATTTCATTCAGCGCGCCATTGGACGCGATGGTCAGAACGCGAACCCCCGACCCAGCTTCCCCGATAAATAGATATGCCGAATTGTTGTCCGCGCCAATCGCATTGTCCGCGGACCCTCCGTTAATCAATGGCCGAACATGTATATGATTGCTCAACGTGCCATTGACGGAATCGAAAACGAAACCATCCAGCCCGCCGAGGCCTAAGCCGACATACACGTTCTTATCATTGGGGGTAATGTAAACCTGAGTAGGATTGCCCGTATCCAGCGCTATCGTTCCCTGGCTGGTCTGCGTCAATACACCATCGGACGGGTTGATCTGAAATACCAGCAGTTGTGGGGAGCTATTCGACACCATGAACAGCCAATTCCCGCTGGGATCGATCGACATCCACGTCGGGTTCAACGTCGAAGTGACCGGTTGGCTATTGTTGCCTAGCGCCAGAGTTCCGTTGCTGTTGATCACATAGACGAATACCGAACCTGCCGATGTCGCTACATACAGGAGTTTTCCTTTAGGGCTGGCTACCATCGCGCTGGGCGGAGTTCCCAGTGTGTAGCTTGCGCCGGTCAAGCTGGTGAATGTCGTACTTGGAATCGGAAACCCTGCAAGCGTCCCCTGGTTCGAATTGGCGACGTAGGCAAAGGAGCTATAAGCTCCCCCGCTCCCTGGAGTAGTGGTACATGTGGTACCAGCGGTGCATGTAGTAGTGCATGTGTTGTATGCCTGACACAACGGGATGAAAAACTTGCCCCCGCAGCCTGTGACTCCGAGAATGCAGAGGGCCAAGGCAGTCGCAAAGAAACGAAAGATGCCCCCGATCTTCGGAATACTTTTCATTGAGTTGTAAGAAAAAAACATCGAAACTCCATCGCTTCGTTCTGCTGCGCCGCCGCAGGGTGAGACTCAGTCACGAACGTATATCTGGCACTCGCCAGACCGAGCTTGTCCGTCAAAGCGTTATGGAACTATCGCGCTGCCTCTGTAGAGGTTGCTCCCGAGTTGCCGGTAAAACTAAAAGTCTGCTCCGTGAGTATTCCACTGTCGGAGAGCGACAGAGCATATTTTCCGCCAGGGTCGATGGAAAGCGCTGTTGGAGAACCCGCCACGGAGAACGCTTCCCTGGAAACCTCCGCGAGACTGCCGTTGGTTCCGATCCGAAATCCGGTAATTGTTTTGTCAGCAAGATCAGCCGCCAGAAGATGACTGTTCGTCGAGTCCACGACAAGCGAGGATGGCGCCGAATGCTGAGAAGCAAAGGGAGAACCGGAAACCTCCTGCAACCCACCGCCGTTTCCGATGGTCATGACGCGAATTCCAGCGCCTTTTTCGCCAATAAATAGATGCTTGGATTCCGCGCCCGAAGTCAGGACATTGTCCGCAAAAGTACCTGCCTTCAGCGTCTTTGTATGCATAAGGGCCCCGAACGCCCCTGTGTTCGCATCGAACGTAGCTGCGTCAACGCCACCAACTCCAAGAGCGATGAAAACTTCCTTATTGTCCGGCCTGACATAGACCTGCGTCGGCGTTCCCGCATCGAGCGAAATCCTCGGCTGCGCAGAAGGTTGCAGTGACCCGTTGGCTGGATCGATGCGAAATTCCTGAATCTGCGAAGCGCTGGAGGAAGCGACGAACAGCCAGTTTCCCGCGCGATCCATGGACATCCATGTCGGATCGAGGGCCTTTGCCACTGCGTTCCCATTCTGTCCCAGCTTTAAGCTGCCATCACCTGCGACATCGTAGACATAGATGGGGCCGCTCGCAGTCGCGACGTAGAGAAACTTACCTGAGGGCGTTGCCGCCACTGCGCTTGGAGTCACGTGCAGACTGTATGCGGATGGAGTCAGATTCTTGAGATGTCCCGATGTCAGGGAATAGGCGCCAATTTTTCCGGTGGCAGCGTTCGCCACATACATATAAGACTTGGACGCCACTGGGGTCGGAGTTTCAGAGTTACTTCTGGCAGCAGGCGTGGTAGTAGGGGTAGTAGTAGTGGTGGTGGTCGTCGTCGTACAAGTGTTGTAGGCCTGACAAACAGGAATAAAAAAATTTTTACATCCTGTCATGAGTGGAACAACAGCCACGAGGAGGAGGGCCGTTCCTCGCAACAAGTTACGCATCGACTGATAGAAGTTCATACTCGGATAGTGTACTGCGACTCGGCCTTGCTCTGCGCGCCTGCATGGAGGTATTCGAGTTCAGCGAATTGCTGGGACCCTCGCGCCATGTCGCAGCGCGGATGTTGGGTCCGTCGACTCATTCCTGGACCAGCAGTTTGAACGCGTGTTTCCAATCGTTGCGCAGGAATCCTGGGATGCACCAAAGCATGCACAAGGGTTCAATAGCACGCGCCGCCTCCGCGTTGCCCATGTCCGCCGTTTCCCAACCAAATTCATCGAGAATCCCGCTCACGGACTTCTTGGCCATTTCATTGTTGCCGCAAATGAACATCGTTGGTTTGCCGTCCTTGAACTGTGGATTCACCATCATTCCCAGACCAACCGAGTTGAAGGCCTTGACGAAGTTCGCGCCTTCAAATTCGCGTTGCAATTGCTCCATCAGGGATTCATCGAGATTGGTAAAGAACTTCAATACCCCGTTGACAGGCGGCGCATCCGCAATGGGATTGGTAGCATCCATGACAGTTTTTCCAGCCAGGTTCTTTGCGACCGCCAAACGAAGTGATTCCGCAGCCGCCGTACCTTTGACCGCCAGAACGATCGATTCCCCGAACTTAGCAGCGTCGGCGAAGCTGCCGACGTGGCCCTTGGGATTTTGCGTTGTCCACTCCGCCAGTTTGGCGGGTGTCCGTGTGCCCATCATTACGTCGTGACCATGCTTCAGGAAGCCGCTGGCCAATACCTTCGCTACCTCGCCCGATCCAAGAACTCCTACTTTCATTTCGTTCTCCTTCAAAAGAAGGGTTTCATGCACACTGGGATTTGGGTAGGATCCTTAATTTCTTAGTTTGGCTTTTGTTTCTGTGGGCGCTTAAATCGCTCGTCGACGACCTGACGTCCGCTGAATCCGGAATCCATAGTGTGCCAGTGCTGGATCTCCGTTTCCCCCATCTTCCAGCAAAGCAAAACGATCTCTTCCCCCAGTCGGCAGGGAAAATCGAGCAGGCCGGTATCGAGGTCTTTGACCTGCACTCCGATGGAGTCGATCTCGGCGAGCGTGTCTTTTACCTGCTGGACAGCCTTGTCCTGTTGGGCGCGTCGTTTGGCGACCTCAGCGATGCGGATCAGGGTGCCGCCGTTCATAAAAATTCGCTGGCTGATTCTCTGCAACTCTTCCGAGATGGTTTCCGCCGTCTCCTTTGCATCGATCGCATTCTTCATCAGCGATTGCAGCACCGGAACGAGCGTCTGTGCTTCCTCAAGAGAAAAGGTTTTCATCGGCATTCCTCGAACTGTCCTCAAATTTCCAGCATACGATTCAATGCTACGCCAGCCCAGTGTTTGATGTCATCACTGACGCGAATCCGATTGACGACGCGTCCTTCGACCATGTTTTCCAACGCCCAGGCCAAGTGCTGCGGCGAGATGCGGAACATGGTGGTGCATAGGCAGCCCGCGTCGTCGAGCGTTATCACTTTTTTCCCTAGCGGCGCGAAGCGTTTGCCCAGGCGGTTCACCAGATGGATCTCTGTTCCCACAGCAAACATTGACCCTGCGGGAGCTTCTTCAATGATCTGGATTATGCGCTCGGTGGAACCGATAGCATCCGCCTTCTGGCATACCTCCAGCCGACATTCTGGGTGCACGATGACCTGAATTCCGGG
The DNA here is from genome assembly GCA_021826695.1 of Acidobacteriota bacterium. Taxonomy (GTDB): domain Bacteria; phylum Acidobacteriota; class Terriglobia; order Terriglobales; family Acidobacteriaceae; genus JAKAAZ01. The sequence continues at coordinate 20,665 of JAKAYS010000021.1, forward strand.
ATAGGCTGCGCGGACCTTGTCGGCATGCTCCGGCAGAAAGCGCTGGTGTACCGAGCAATGCCCTTTCCACAGAATGACGCGCGCCGCGCGTAGCCGGTCCGGCGTGAGGCCTCCGTTGATCTGATACGGGTCCCAAACCACGGTTTCTGAAGCGGGAATACCCATGACATGCGCTGTGTTGCGACCCAGGTGTTGATCGGGCAGAAAAAGAACCCGCCGCGCGCGCGCAAATGCCCATTGAAATGCGGCCTTTGCGTTGGAGGACGTGCAGACAAGTCCTCCCCGCTCGCCGCAGAATGCTTTAATGGCGGCGGTCGAATTCATATACGTCAGCGGAATGAGGCCGCCGGAAGCTGGAGTATCGAGACCGGCGGCCAGCAATTTCGACCAGCACTCTTCTACCTGAGAAATGTCCGCCATGTCCGCCATCGAACATCCAGCGTTCAAATCGGGGAGTACAACTTGCTGGTGGGGCTGTGCAAGAATGTCGGCACTTTCCGCCATAAAATGCACGCCGCAAAAAAGAATGTAGCGACTGCTCGACTGCGACGCGATCTTCGAGAGTTTGTAGGAGTCGCCAGTAAAGTCGGCGAAGCGGATGACTTCATCCCGCTGATAGTGATGGCCAAGGATGAGGGCGTCTTTGCCAAGTTTTGCGCGGGCTGCGGCAATGCGTCCATCCATCGTGTGGTCTGGCATTGCGAGATAGTTATCGAGAGAACAGCTTTCCTGCATGTTCTCCACAGGCATGGTTACAACGGGTTCCAATAATGCTGGCACTGTATGCCGCCTTCAGTTCCAAACGCCTACTGCGCCGAAACGGGGATGTTGAAAGCATTTCTTACAACGTGTTGCAGTAGATTCACTGCGACTACGGCGGACATTGGCCGGGTCGCCCAACCTACGGGGATGTTGCAACACTTATTGGACGTTTCGACCGAGCAAAGGATTCTCTCGGCAGAAACTTCCTGTAACAAGATTGTAATATGACTGCGGCCCCAAAGAATCTCTTTTTAGCCGGGGACCGTTCTTCCTGTGATGCCCGATGGAACTATTTGAATCGCGACAATTTCCAACGGGTGCCTGAAATGCCAGATGTTTGTTTGCCCTCGCGCCACTGAGTATGATGGAATCCGATGAGTCTGCCCGATACAGTCTTTATTTTCGTTCTGGCCCTGATCGTTTTCGGGCCGAAGAAGCTGCCCGAAATTGGGCGGCAGATTGGCCGTCTGGTCGGCGAGTTTCGCCGTGCCAGCAATGAATTCAAGTTCCAGATCGAAGAGGAACTGCGCCAGGTCGAACGGGCCGATCAGAAAGAAAAAGACCAGGACAGAATCGATCCGCCCGAAAATGCGGAGATTGCGTCCTCGGCTGTTGAGGACGCTTTCGACAACCCCGCAACCGTCGAGGAGAGCGACGCGATTGGCCAGCATCCAAACATCGATAGCGTGAACGGCGCGAATCTGGAGTCGCAGAGAGAAACGCCGAACCAGCAGTTATTCGCTGAATCTCCGATGCCGGTCTCGCTGGCTACCATTACTGCGGCAGCTGGTTCCCAGGCCCGTACGACGCTGCCCTACGCCGGGGAAGAACCGCCATCGGAGCTAGCGGATATTTCACAAGACAATACCTCGAATGCCGCATCCAATAATCCTGCTCCAAGCGAGGCGGAGATTACCCATGGTTGATCTGCTGGACCGGGCACGCTCCGCCGTGGGCGAACGGGCCGATCTTCCTGGCATGAGCCTGCTCGATCATCTCCAGGAGCTGCGCAAACGGCTGGTATATTCCATTATTTCTATCGCTGTTGGCTTTTTTGTCGCCTATGGCTTTCACCAGCGCATCTCCGCTTTGATGATCGAGCCGATCACCAAAGCTTTGAGCGCCCATCATCTCGATACCAAACTCGTCTATCTGAATCCGGTCGATCCGTTCAATTTCTATTTGAAAATCGGCATCTTCGGCGGCATTATTCTTGCCGCGCCCTTCATCCTGTACCAGGTATGGCTGTTCATTGCGCCGGGCCTTTATCAGAGCGAACGGCGTTATGTGGTGCCGTTCATGGCCGCCACGATTGGGCTGTTTCTGGCGGGATCGTTTTTTGGCTATCGCTACGTGTATCCCGGCGCGCTGGAATTTTTGATCGGCTACGGAGCACAGTTCAACCCGATGATCACGATTGGCGAATACACGGAATTGTTTTTGACTGTAATTCTTGGGTTGGGGATCATTTTCGAACTGCCGATCCTGGTATTCTTTCTGGCGCTGTTCGGCATCGTAAATTCCCGCTGGCTGTGGAAGAACATTCGTTACGCGATTCTCATTATTTTCATCGTGGCCGGCATCATCACACCCACGCCGGACGTTTTGACCATGTGCGTCTTCGCTGCGCCGATGCTGGTGCTTTACCTCATCAGCATCGGCGTGGCGCACCTGGTGCATCCTGAGCATAGAAACAAGAGAAAGCAGGAGGCTTGATGCATCATCGGCTGACTCGCCCGATCGTCGTTATAGGACTTGTACTGGGATGTGGCATTGGGCTTCCTCAGTTTGCCCAGACGCAAAGCAAACACGGCGCGCGAGCCACAGCCGCGACCCAGTTTAACGGAAATCGCGCTTATGAATATGCGCAACAGTTTGTCTCGTGTGGACCGCGCTGGATTGGCAGTACCGGCCACGTTTGCGCGGAAAACTACCTCAAGAAGCAATTCGCCAAAGACAATCTTGAAGAAGATACCTTCACCACCAACACGCCCGCCGGTGTAATGACGATGCATAACTTCATCGTCAGGTTTCCTGGCAAAAAAGATGGCGCGATCGTGCTCGGCTCACATTATGAAACCAACTACTGGCTCCGCGATACCAGTTTCGTTGGAGCGAATGACGGCGCGGCCACGACAGGCTTTTTGATCGAGTTGGCAAATTATCTGCGCGGGCGCAAACTCGATGGCTACAGCATCTGGCTGGTATTTTTCGATGGTGAAGAGTCGATTGAAACGCAATGGACGAATTCCAATTCTCTCTATGGCAGCCGCCACCTGGCGGCAAAGTGGGACCGCGATGGAACGCTGAAGCGCATCAAGGCATTTTTTCTGATGGACATGATTGGCGATAAAAACCTGAACGTTGTGCGTGATGGGAACTCGACACCCTGGCTACTCAATCTAGTGGCGGAGGCAGCGAAGAAAGAAGGCGATCAGTCTTATTTTTTTGCGACCAACAACGCAATAGAGGACGATCATCTGCCCTTCGTCCAACGCGGTGTTCCCAGTGCCGACATCATCGACATCGACTATGGCCCTCACACCATGACGCATCCCGACGGGTATCATCACACGCCGGAAGACACCATGGACAAAGTCAGCGCGCACAGTCTGACCGTAGTTGGACAGACGATGCTGGAAGCCATCCATCTGGTCAATCAGCGTTAGCATTGCATTCATGGCCATAAGCGCAAGCCACCTGATGGGCGGAGCACCCCTGTGGCTGTGGCTCGTCTTCCATGCCGTTGTTTTTTCCCTGCTTGGTGTGGATTTTTTACTGACACGAGGGACGCTTCCCCAACGCGCCATTGCACTTCGTTGCTACTGGCTCACAGCAGTCTGGATCGCAGTGGCGTTACTGTTCGCCCTGCTGGTGTATCGCACTCTCTCGCCCCACTATGCTTTGGAATACCTCACGGGCTACGGCATTGAAGAAGCCCTCAGCATCGACAATCTTTTTGTTTTTCTGTTGTTGTTTCGCGTCTTTGGTTTAGATACCGCTCGGCAACGACGCCTGCTGTTTCTGGGCGTGCTGGGAGCGATTGTGATGCGCGCCATCATGATCTTCGCGGGGATCCGCCTGCTAAGCGCATTCGCGTGGATGAATTACATTTTCGGCGGAATTCTTCTGTACACGGCATGGCATTTGTTGCGGAAGCCCCGGATCCGACAATCCGCAACACCAGGTTGGATTGGCTGGCTATCCCGGCGACTTCCGATGACCGGCAAAGAACATGGCGAACGATTTTTGATTCGCGAGCAGGGACGATTCCGATTCACTCCCCTGTTCCTCGCGCTGCTGGCAATTGAACTCACAGACCTGATCTTTGCGACCGATTCGATTCCGGCGGTACTCGCTGTTTCGCATCATCCATTCATCGTCTATTCGTCGAACATCTTCGCCATCGTAGGTCTGCGCTCGCTGTACTTCACGCTGGCGACAGCGTTGGACCGACTGCACAAACTGCGCTATGGACTGGCCGTCATTCTCACATTTGTGGGAGCGAAAATGATGCTGGCCCATGTGGTCACTGTGCCCATAGGCATTTCGCTAGCTGTATTAGGCTTGGCGGTTGGAGCCACCTCCATCTGGTCGCTGCTATCAAAACAAGCTTCAGCGGGGTAACGTCGCAGTAAGGTCGATGAAGTCGACCCTTCCCTGCACCATACGAGAGTGCTTCGCGCAGCCCGGGTCATGGTCAGGGAAATCGGTGCGGGCATGCGCCCCGCGAGATTCTTTCCGAGCCAGCGCAGATGCCGTAATCAATTCCGCGATGGTGTGCAGGTTGCGCAACTCAGCAGCATCGCGTGTCGCGGCGGCAGGCAATTCTGGCCGCATCGCATCCAGCGCCGATTGCATCGCCAGCAACCCAGCCTCGTCGCGCAGCAGCCCAGCGTGCAGCCACATCAGACCCCTCAATCGCTCGCGCATCGCTGAGACGTCACTGCTGGTCTTTGGCTCTTCCGCAACAATGCGTTGTTCAAACATGGGCTTGGGAACATCCCCATGCATGCCTTCCTGCACCACCGTCTCCGCTGCGCGCGCGCCGAACACCAGCCCCTCCAGCAAGGAATTGCTGGCCAACCGATTGGCGCCATGCACGCCGGTACACGCTACTTCTCCCGCCGCATATAAACCGGGCAGCGTCGTGCGCCCGTATAAATCTGTACGTACGCCACCCATTAGATAATGGGCCGCCGGACGGACCGGAACCAGGTCCCGCGAAAGTTCCAGGCCGTATTTTTCCAGGAAGGAAGAAATTCCCGGAAAGCGTTGGTGCAGATCTTTGCCTTGCACGTGACGCATGTCCAGATAGACGGGAAGCGTCTCGCCGGGACGCTCACCGAAGCCTTCGCGAGTAATCGCCCGGGCAACAATATCGCGCGGAGCCAGCTCCGCCAGTGGATGATAGCGCTCCATAAATCGCTCGCCGTGATGGTTGCGCAAATATGCCCCTTCGCCTCGCAGCGCTTCCGACAGTAAAAAGCGCGGCGCGCCCGGCAGGCTTAGGGCTGTCGGATGAAATTGATAAAACTCCATATCGGCGACTTCCGCGCCCGCGCGGTAAGCCATGGCAATTCCATCCCCAGTGGCAACGGCAGGATTGGTTGTGTCGCTGTATACCTGGCCTGCGCCTCCACTGGTCAGTAAAACTCCGTTGCCGACAAACTCTTTGGACTGGCCGGAGGCATCGAGCGCAGTCACGCCAACAACGCGTCCGTCGTGCAACAGTAAATCGCAGGTCGTTACACGCTCATGCAGGTGGATGCGCCGGTCGCGACTCGCGCGCTCCAAAAGAGCGCGGCCAATTTCCCTGCCGGTGGCATCCCCATTGGCGTGCAGAATGCGGGGAAGACTATGAGCGCCTTCGCGGGTGCGCATCAGTTGGCCTGGCTCGCGGCCCCCATGCTCACGATCGAAGTTCGTTCCCCACGCCAGCAATTCCGCTACCCGCGCCGGGCCTTCCTCCACCAGCATGCGTGCCGCAGGCGCGAAGACCAGGCCATCGCCAGCCTGAATGGTGTCTTGCTCATGTAGTTGGACGTCTTCGGAGCCGCCCATGGCGACGGCGATTCCACCCTGCGCGTAATGCGTGTTCGACTCAGACGCAACTTCTTTTGTGATGAGAGTCACCTCACCCGCGCTTGCCAGGGTGAGCGCCGCGCGCAGGCCCGCAATACCTGCGCCAACCACAATCCAATGAGGCAATTCAGTCTTCTCCACGATTTTGAGAGTAGCACGCAGGCAACCTATTTCTCGCGTTGGAGGACCGCTGCCTATAAGAGAAATTTACATCCTGCGATACGATGAACATCAGCATGCGTTCCATTCGAGTCAAAGCAGCATTGGCAGAGTACCCCGTCTTCGTGCAGCCTGGCCTGCTGGCCAGGCTGGCAAACCATATTCGGCTCTCATGTGGCGAGCAGCAGGCCGTTTTCGTCATTACCTCTCCTGAAATCTGGGCGCTTTGGGGTGAGGCTTTTCAAGCTTCTTTCGCTGCGAAGAATGTCGATGTCATCACCCTGTTCGTTTCTGCAGGAGAGCGGCACAAGCGGCTGGCCACGGTAGAGCATCTTGCGGAGCAACTGAGTCGTGCCGGGGCCAAACGCGACGGGCTGCTGGTGGCGTTGGGCGGAGGAGTGATCGGCGACATGGCTGGCTTTCTGGCTGCCATCTACATGCGCGGCATTCGTTACGTTCAGGTGCCCACAACTTATCTTGCACAAATTGACTCTTCACTTGGCGGTAAAACGGGAGTAAATCTTCGAGTGGGGAAAAACCTGCTGGGCAGTTTTCATCACTCCGTGGCCGTGTTTACCGATCCTCGAATTCTCTCCACATTGCCGCCACGAGAACTGCGCGCTGGATTGGTGGAAAGCGTCAAAGCCGCTGTGCTTGGGGACGTTCGCTTCTTTACCTGGCTGGAACGCAACCTCGACAAGCTACTGGCAGGTGATGAAAAAGTATTGACGCAGGCCATAGAAACTTCCGTCCGCATCAAGGCAGAAATCGTCAGCGCCGACGAGCGCGAGTCCGGCCAGCGCATGTTGCTGAACCTTGGCCACACCGTGGGACATGCAATCGAAGCGGCCACGCATTACAACACTCTATTGCACGGTGAAGCCGTGGCCTGGGGTATGTTGGCAGCGGTGCAACTGGCCGCGGCGCGGTCGGCGCTCTCCGCGAGGGAAGCTGCGCGCATCGAAGAACTCATCTTTCGACTGGGCCCCTTCCCGCGCTTTCGCGCCTCAGCGAGGAAATTGCTGGAGCGCACTTCTGCGGACAAAAAACATTTGCAAAACGCGCATCGTTTCGTATTGCCGACAACCATCGGCCTTGCCACCGTGGTCGAGGACGTAAGCCAGGAAGAACTGCTGGCCGCCATTCAATCCATGCTGCGCGTGGTGAGGGAGCGCGGCGTATGACTATCCCCGCGAGAGGCGCCGAGCCAGCAGGAGCCATGGACGAGCAGAGCGCTAGTCTCGCCGTGCAGACTATGTTCAACACCATCGCGCCGCGATACGACCTGCTGAATCACGTATTGTCCGCCAATATCGATCGCGTATGGTGGCGGCGTACGGCGCGCGCGTTTGCGCCCATTTTACGCAGGCCGGATGCCACGGTCGTCGATATGTGCTGCGGCACAGGAGATATGACGCTGGCGCTGCTGCGTCATCGTCCGGCAGATAGCAAGCCGCTGCTCGCGCTCGACTTTGCACATGCCATGCTGGTGCGCGGTCAACGGAAATTCGCTTCTCAGGGCGCTGTCGCGATTGAGGCAGATGCGCTCCACATGCCTATTCCAGACAACTCGGTAGACCTGATCACGACAGCTTTCGGATTTCGCAACCTCGCCAACTATGAAGCGGGCTTAATTGAAATGCATCGCGTGCTGCGTCCCGGCGGGGAGTTGGGCATTCTCGACTTCAGCGAGCCTAAAGGTCTATTGGGCCGTTTCTACCAATTTTATTTTCGTCATATTTTGCCGCGTATCGGCAAAATGCTGTCCGGTTCCAGCGCACCGTACAACTATCTGCCGCATTCCGTGCATCGCTTTCCAGGACCTGACGAACTACAGACAATGCTGCGCGCCTGCGGATTCGCGCAGGCTTCCTGGACACCCTACACTTTTGGCATTGCAGGGCTCTATCGCGCTGTGAAAGCATGAGCATCAAGCTACGCAATCGAAACAACAGCTAAATAAAATGGCGCGTCCCGTCTCCATCACTGGTAGAAAAGCATCCGATGCCTCCGCCAAGAAGCGCACTGCCGCCATATCGGTGCTGGCGGCTGCCGTCATGTCCTTCCTGAAACTATGGACCGGGCTTCAGTCGGGAAGCATCGGCATGTTGTCGGAAGCGATGCACTCGGGACTGGATCTCATTGCCTCCACGCTTATCCTCGCATCCGTCACGGTCTCGGACCGGCCAGCCGATGAGTCCCACACCTATGGCCACGGCAAGATAGAAAATTTGGCTGCGTTCACAGAGACGTTGCTAATGATCGCTTCCGTTCTATGGATCTTATGGGAGGCCTTTGAACGCATCGTGGGCCATGCTCCGCCGCTGAAGCTTTCCATCTGGCCCTTTGCCGTTTTGCTCCTATCCATGGCAGTAGACTTGTTGCGCTCGCGAGCGCTGGGCCGGGTAGCCCGGCAGACCAGGAGCCAGGCGCTGGAAGCAGACGCGCTGCACTTCAGCATGGACATCTGGTCGAGCCTCGCCGTTATCGGCGGACTACTGGCTGGGCTTGCGGCACAACGCTTGCACATGTACTGGCTGCATCTGGGCGATCCGCTGGCCGCCGTGGTTGTTTCCATCATCATTTTGAAGGTCTGCTGGAAACTGGCGAGACAAACTGTGGATATTTTGACCGATGCCGCTCCCATCCAGGTGCGCCGCCAGGTGACGGAATCGTTGCGGCAATTGCCGGAAATTCTTGGAATCGAGCGCGTGCGGCTTCGACTCTCCGGCAACCATTATTTTGCCGATCTCACCG
>JAKAYS010000022.1 GCA_021826695.1 Acidobacteriota bacterium
GGGTGCGATTCCATGGATTGTGCAGGGTGAGTTGGAGGCTGTAAAAGATCTCGATATGTGAGATGCTTGCCACCTCGCATTAAAGTTGCTAACAGCATCCCGATATCTGTTGCGAGTGTCGCCTTCTGCATGTATTCCGTGTCCAGTTGAATTTTTAGAGGCACTACGTGCTCTTTGTAAAAAGCTTCGAGCCGGTGGGATGGCACTTCACACAAGATATGCTGTTCATCCCGAAAAGCCAATGTTGCCGCACCGGTGACCCCTGGACGACAAGTCATTGGAGTATGCTCATGGTCTGGCAATTTTGGACGTGGCCCGACCAGGCTCATATCTCCCCGCAAGACGTTGTAAAGCTGAGGAAGTTCGTCCAACTTAAAACGGCGCAGAAAATTTCCGATGGGTGTGATCCGGGGGTCTCCTTTTGCCGTATGACCCGGGCCGATAGCTTCCGAGTTTTCCACCATCGTACGAAATTTATAAATTGTAAATATCTTCCGCTGGTATCCAGCGCGCCCTTGACGAAATATCACAGGGCCCGGCGAAGTCAACCGGACGGCGATGGCAACGATTCCCAGAATTGGGGATATGAGCAGCAATGCCGGAGCAACGCAAGCAACATCGAAGACGCGCTTCCAGATAGACACGCACCATGGACTGGCTGTGCAAGTCAGAGCACCATGCTGGCGCGTTGCTGTAATTTCGTGGTGTGTTGTAGACCGCGCGAGGGTCGAAAAATTGGAATGCCCCGTCAATAAGTGCGGTGCGGCAGGTTTCGGAATTTGATGGATACAAAATTCGCTACTCACAGATTTATATTCTCCGAGTTCACCCGATCGCTATTTTCGTGTTGCCACATGGACTGAACTTCGACGTGTGCGTTTTCATGAGCACACTGGGAGAATCGCTCTCCCCGTTCATTTCTGAGCTGCACAGGAGAATGTTTCCGACAAATGTTGCCTTGAATTGCTATAAAAGTTTGGTATCTGTTCTTAAAATTATCATATCGGCTGACACATCAGAATTCTTTCGCGCATTTATATGTTTGAAGATGAGGTATCTCAATGTGAACCGTTAGGGTTCCATTCTGGGAATTCACTCGACACAAGCGGTCTATCCAAAACAACATTCTGGCGTTTGGCTTATGGACGGTAACCAATCTATTGGCGTTTTTTAAATATTCCCTGTGGCTTTTGGTGGACTTACGTTTCGAGGAAGAAGATTGATCGCGTCCATGATCGATGGCACGACCACATAACGCGCAGAGGAAATGCAGGGAGATGGCTCTGTTCCTGCAAGTAAAACGAGCTTGCCTACACCGGCTGCTGCACCGGCTTCGATGTCGGAACATCGGTCGCCTAAAAGCAATGATTTTCCTAAATCGATACGGTGCTCCTCGGCGGCACGAAACAGCATTCCCGGCCCCGGTTTGCGATCCGCGCAATCTTTGCGATATTGCCCCACACCAAATTGCGGGTGATGTGGGCAATAATAATATGCATCCAGTATGACTTGCTCTCGCGCAAACTCCTCTGTCATCCATCGCATGAGGGCATGGAAATCCTCTTCAGAATAAAACTGCCGAGCAATGCCAGACTGGTTTGTTATGACAATGACCTTGTGTTCGAGCGCTTGCGCGGCGCGACATAAATCGAAAATTCCCGGAATAAATTGCACCTGCTCCGACTTATAAAGATATTCGACCTCTCGATTGATCACTCCGTCTCGATCGAGAAAAAGTGCTGGAGTGAGATTTTTCATTAGCGAGGGCCTATTTCAAGTCTGCCAAGGCTGGCTCGTGCACTTGCGACCTGTCACCAGAAAAATAGATTTGCTCTACCAGCAAACAGAAAATGTGTTCCAAGGCGAGATGCGCTTCCTGAATTTTCATAGTCACGCTGGAAGGAATGCGCAAACAGGAATCGCATAGCTTCATCATGCGCCCCCCGTTTGCTCCAGTCAGGCCAATGGTTGTAATGCCGGTAGACCTTGCAAGCTCAAGCGCTCGAACGATGTTGGGTGAGTTTCCTGAAGTAGAGATCGCGAGAAAAATGTCCCCTGGTTGGCCGAGTGCTTCAATCTGGCGTGCAAAAACACACTCATATCCGTAATCGTTACCGACGGCGGTCAAGATGGAAGAATCGGTCGTCAAGGCGACTGCGCGAAGGGCTGGCCTATCCCGCACAAGACGGCTGACAAATTCCGCCACCAGGTGTTGTGCATCGGCCGCGCTGCCACCGTTCCCAGCAACCATTAATTTGTGCCCTTGGCGCAACGCTGCAGCCGTCTTTTCCGCAGCGGTAACGAGGGTTGCATGCAACTCTATATCTTCCGACACCGCACTGAGTACAGCCACTGTTTGCTTCAGTTGGTCCGCTACGGTCCTCCGCATAATTTACGTCCCTCCTTATGCTCCACATACCCTATCGAGTACGGCGTCGCCAGTCTTTAATTTAAATCTCTCAAGTTTGATCGGCATGACAGATCCGCAATGTTTCTCGTAGTTGTGTGATTTTTGCAGCCATTTCGGGGTCCTGCATTTTTTGCCGATACGCTGCCTGTAGTATGACCCAAAAGCTGGCCAGCATAGTTCCGAGAATGGCCGCAAGCAGTGTCAGCAACGCTCTTGGTGGCCAAGACTTCTTCTCCGGCACCAGCGCGGGATCGACCACCTGAATCATCTGGCCTTGTTTCGCTTCATCTACTTTGGCCATTTCATACTGGCGCGCGAGCAATTCGAACAGCGTCTCGTGATATCGCACGTCCCGCATTTTGCGTATATATTCCAGGCTTGCCGCGGGCACTTGTGAGGTTGGTGTCAAAATATTGCCTGCCAGCTTTGCAGACCCGGCGTGGCCTTTTTCAAAATCCGCAAGCTGTGCCCGCAGGGCGGCGATCTGCGACTGTAGCTGGATCACTTGCGAATTTTGATCGGTGGCAGAAGTACGCAGTGCGCTCAATTCCACCTCGCTGGCGGAAATCTGCGCGCGCAGTTGCGTAATGGTCATAATCACGGCCTCGGCCTGTCCCTGCGGCTGGATGATTCCCGTCTTGTTCTGTGTGACCTCCAGCGCCACTTCGGCATCCGCGAGTTTGTTTTTCTCCAATTCCAATTGTTGTTCAAAGAACATGCGGCGTTGTCCTGCTTCTGTTACCGCGAGGTGGGACATAAGATCATGCAAAGCTTCAACGTATCCGTTGGCAAGAGCGGCAGCGCGCTTTGGATCGTGGTCTTTCACGGAAATTCTGATAAGGGAACTCTTCTCCGCGAGAATCGTGGTGGCGCTTTTCAGCGCCTTCCGCGCCGCGTCCATTTTTTTTGCTTTGTAGACGCCCATCAGGTGGAAGCGGTCGATCAGGCCATCTGCGATGGTTTCGCTTTGCAGCAGGCCTATATATAAGTCAGCAGGGTTCTTCAGTCCCAGCATGCTTGCTGCGCCACCACCACCGCCTGCAAGCGATGCGAGTCCTCCGAGCGATCCCAGCAACGCAGATGCGGAACTCGATTGTTGAGGAGGCAACATTGTCGTCGTCGCAGTGAAGCTGACAGGAATTACCAGGACTATGATCGCGGTAACGACAGCCGCAATGAAACCGCAAAGAAGAATAAAACGCTTGCGGACAGCCAGAACCAATGCCAGATCCAGTAAATTGATGGAATCTTCCGGACCGACAGAACTTCCATCAGGCAAAGCGCCAGTATTTGCTGGCGCTGTGCTTGTGTATTCCGTGTTTGTGTCCGTCGGTATCATAGGGTGTCCGAGCTTACAGGCCAAATAAAGTCAAGGTCGCGACCCCGATACCGAAGTTCGAGATGACGGCAGACCAGTCGGTCAGGCCGCGCAATATCGTGGTTTTACTGACGTTGTCCGGCACTACAACGGTGTCGCCCGGATAGGCCAGCTTGCTGGAAAACCCTCCCGTGAACAATGTACCTCCCGCTGTCTGCTTGCTGACCACGGAGCCATCGGCGCGAATCACAAATTCATGGCGCATGTCCGCATTCTTCGTGCCACCCCCTGCACTTCGCAGGTAATCCACTACGTGTTCGCCGCGTCGATACAGAAACGAACTTTGGTCGTAGACCGCCCCAACCACGTTGACGCTGGAAGGCATGACGGGAACGATGAATCGGTCGCCGTCTTCCAGTGGAAGGGCAGGCAATGCATCGACTCCGCGGCTGAATGGGGTCAAATTCAGAACGATGCGCCCGGTCGCGCGCATCTTCCGCAGGGTCGCGATCAGTTTCTGCTGGCTCTGAACGCTTGTGCTCAATGCCGTCGCTCCTGCAGGATTGACCACGGAACCGGCTGTGTTCGACGAAGCGATTTCAATATCATGTTCAATTGCATTGATGTACTGGTCGAGCCTTGCCTGCTGAATACGCTGCGTGGATTCCCGCAAAAACTCCGAACCGTAGAGATAGGCATTGGGAGTCAGCCCGCCAGCCCGCCGAACTACGTCCCGTAACGTCTCGCCAGGTTTCACGCTATAAATCCCGGCATGCGCTACTTCGCCGTCGAGACGTACATACTTCACCTGTTGCGACTGCGGCACATGAATGTCGGCTGTGGAAAACACCGTGACAATATCGCCCGGTTCCAGTTCCAGGTTCTGCAATGGATTGTGGTCCAGCACCGCTTGTCCCAGGCTGAAGGGAATGATGGATGTTTTCAGGTCATGCGGATTTGTCCGCTCAATGGCCGCATAGCTCCAGTCGATGCTTGGCGCTGTCCGGAGAATTTCATTCTTGACTGGAAACTGACCTTGCGAAAAACGATCTCCCGGAGGATAGTACCGCAACTGAGGAGTAGAACCGGGCTTTGGGAGCTGTAAGTCGCTGTCCGGATTATAGGAACTCCCTGGATTAGCACCGCTCAAACCGTTTTGCTGCGGATTTTGGTTTGATCCAGCAACCTGCGGGCCGTTCTGCTGTCCCCCCGCGGATGCAATCTGCCCCGTCTGTCCAGCCTGCTGAGCTGCCTGCTGATTCGATTGTTCATTCTGCGTGCCCGCCAGCGACATGCCAGTCGTGTAAGTCTGTGAACTATTGGAGCCTGTCTGGCCGTTCTGACCCTGACCGGAAGAAGTCCCTTGTGTCATTGGATTGACGAGATTGCCTCGATACGCCGAAAACAGCGGCGTATATTCTGGCGCGGGCAGTCCCAGCGCAATTCTCCGCTGCCAATATCCCCGCGTCTCCAGCGCTTGCTGGTCCGGAATCAGGTCCAGAATCCGCATTCCCGGCTTCCAGCGATATCGACCTGGGTTGGCGACATTCCCGCGTAACGTAACCGTCCTCTCAAAACGCTGCACCATGGAAGGTATGCGGAGAATATCTCCATCGCGCAGAGGAGTTTGCAGCCCAGCGGCATTTAAGGCCAACTGCGTCGTCTGGCGCGTTCCCTGGCTGTCGATGCGATCCAGTTGCGCGTCCTGCTTCGATGCCATGGTCGACAGACCACCGGCGAGCACGATCGCCTGGTTTGCCGTCTCTGTTCCCTTCAACTCATAAATTGCCGGGACGTGAACGCTACCGGCAATGGCAACCTCCGGCCCCACCGGTGGGATATAGATGACATCACCCGGCAAGAGCGGTGCATCGTGCGATTTGTCTCCGTAAATGAGCAGGTCATACAGATCGAAGGTGGTTACGATGTTGCCGCCACGCTTCAACTCGATCTGCCGCATCGATCCTTGTTCTGACGGTCCTCCAGAAGAAAACAACGCATTCACCAGCGTGCTGAGTGAACTGAGCGTGTAGCTCCCCGGACGTTTGGCATTGCCCACCACATAGACCTGGATCGAGCGCAACTGGCCCATATTGACACTCAGGTCAAAATTGCGGAACACTCGCGAAAATTTGTTTTTTAGATAGCCGTCCAGTTGTTCGAAATGCAGTCCCGCAACTTCGACATTGCCTACTTGCGGAACATAGACATCCCCCGCGCGGTCCACTGTGACATGCGCGTTGAAGTTGACCTGTCCCCAAACGCGGATCAGCAGTTGATCTCCCGGCCCGATGACGTAATCGGAAGTCACTGGAGTGCGATCGATGGGGGCAAACGGAGCACCGGCATTGGCGAAAAGGTCTGCCCCAAACACGGGCAGCACCGCGCCGACGGATCCGGCCACGACGCGCTGAAATTCCGTCAATGGCTGCTGCTGTTTCAATCCTGTATACGGGTTGTACTGGTTGTAAGCGCCGTTGAGCTGGCGGCCGTAGGGGACCTGATCCATATAGGTTGGAACGTTGGCGTTGATGCCGCTCCCGGTTCCCATCGGGTTGGCTCCGTTCTGCTGAGGATATCCTCCTGCTCCATACGCACCCTGTCCATAGGCGCCGGGGGTCGGCTGCCCCAGGCCACCGGACATATCCGCAGGCGCGCCTCCGCAAGCAGGCGAGGAAGCATTCGCAGGGTTGGAACAGTCTGTGCTTTGTCCCCCCAGCGCGCCACCCAGTATCTGGGCGCGCGCCATCGTCCCAGCACACAACATCACGGTAAGTATTGAAAAGATTTTACGCAGCATTCGAGTTGTCTCTAGTGTAAACAATCCTTTCGGTGGGTGTTGCGCCACCTGTAGTTGGTCGCATCGCCAGACTTCGAGCACTACGCCGCTGTTACCGCACTTGCACTGTCAAAGTTACACTCTTCTGCAGGCCGCCTGCTGCCGCCGTCACCGACACTGAATAGGTGCCGGACGGTGTCAGAGAAGTGCTTGGCAGCGGACTGGCGGAAGTTCCCAGACTCAGCGGTCCTCCACCCTTCCCACACGCCCCCACCCCAGCCAGCATTCCAAGCAGGAGCAGCACAGTCATGAAACGATCCAGCCCAGGCTTCCGCGATCCGTAGCGAAGTTTCACCACCCAAAGGGACAGCAGCATCATAAAAAATCTCAGTGGCCAGTCTGCGATTCTGGACGGCATTCCGACAATTCCAGCCCGTCGCAGTTGGGCGGTACTCCCTACACCTGTAACTAGCGTGACCACAATGTTCGTTGGAGCCGTCAGCGAAGCTGTCGCCGGGGTCACGGTACAAGTGGAATTCGACAGAGCGTTCCCGCAGACCAAACTCGCATTTCCCGTGGAGCCGCTCACCGGCATCAATTCCAGTAAGTAGCTCGCAGTTTGGCCGCTGGCGACCGACGCGCTGGTTGAACTTGTAGGCAGCAGTTCAAAAGACAGGCCAGCCCCGGTCAACTGCACCTGCATGGTTGCTGCATTTGAACTGGTCACGGTCAGGCTTCCATTTTGGGTGCCCGCGACAGTCGGCGAAAAATTGAGAGAGATCGCGCATGTTCCTCCGCCCGGCAAACTTGTTCCGCAAGCGCTCGTCTCCGTAAACGCACCGGTCGTCATGATGGAAATTCCACTCAGGGTGCTGGCACTTCCGTTGCCCAGCAACAAGGTTTGCGTTGGCGATGTAACCTGCACGCCAACAGGGCCGAAATTCAAGCTTGTCGGGGCGAGCGTCACGTTGGCCAGATTGCCGGTACCATTCAACTGCACCTGCTGGGTGCGATTCGCGTCTGTAACTGTCAGCACACCGCTGGCCGCGCCTGTCGCCTGCGGTGTAAACGTCACATGGATGCCGCAAAAACTTCCCCCTTGCAGCGAGCTTCCGCAGTTCGTCGTAAACGCAAACTCTGGATTGCCGCTCTGCAAATGAATTCCCGTCAAGATGGCCTGAGTATTGTTGCTGAGGGTCACGGTTTGCGCCACGCTGGTCGTGCCCACAGTCTGTGCGCCAAAGTTGAGCAGCAACGGGGAAAGATTGTCTTCCGCTGGCGCGGTTCCCGAGCCGCTGAGCGAGACCACTTGCGTGCGGAGCGTATCGGTAACATTCAGTTGTCCGGTGACGCTGCCTGCAACTGTAGGGTCGAATGTCACCGTAATCTGGCAACTGGAGTTCGCCGCCAACGTGCTGCCACAAGTACTGCTTTCCCCGAATCCCGCGCCAACCACTTGAACACTCAATCCAGTCAGCGCAGTCCCGCCGGAGTTGGTCAATGTCACACTCTGTGGCGTTGCATTTTGTCCAACGATAGTAGCGGGAAATACAAGTGCTGTTGTTGAGAGCGTGTCCGTCGCCGGAGCGATCCCGGTTCCCGTCAATGAAACGATCTGGCTCCGCAAAATGTCGGTGACGGTAATGGCGCCCGTCTCCGCGCCTGCGGCATGAGGCGTATAACGAACGGTCAGCGTGCAGGAAGACTGCGCATTCAGAGAGTAGCCGCAGCCATTGACGACTGAAAAATCCCCCGTCGTCTGCACTTGAATCCCTGTCAACGGTGCGCCGCCGCTGTTGGTGAGCGTGACGGTCTGCGGCGCGCTCGCAGTATTTTCCAGCGTCGGCGGAAACGCCAGCGATGTGGGCGACAACGTGTCCGTAGCTGGGTTCTCGCCATTTCCACTCAGGCCAATCGTCTGCGTGCCCTGCGCTGTTACGACCGTCAAAACGCCGTTTGCCGCGCCCACCTGCGTGGGCTGAAACACGATGGCCAGAGTACAGCCAGTGTTCGCTGCAAGCGTGCTGGTGCAACTGTTGATCTGGATAGCAAACGGGCCCGTGACGCTTTCCGAAGTCAACGCTACGGCATTGTTGCTGGTGTTCGAGACCGTTACCTGTTGCGCGGTAGAGGTGGTATTGATCGGCTGACCTCCAAACGCCAGACTGCTCGGCAACACCTCAATCGCGGACTGCGTGGTGCCCGTTCCGCTCAGGCTGACCGTCTGTTGACCGCCCGCAATATTACCGGAGACAGTCAGCGTTCCGGTTCGCGCGCCAGTGGTGGAAGGAGTAAAAGTCACTGCTATCTGACACGTTCCGCTCGGCGCAACCGCCGCTGTGCAATTGTTCGTTTCGAGGAAATCTCCCGTGGTGGCGACGCTCGTCACGGTGAGGCTAGCGCTTCCCGTATTGGTCACTGTAACTGTCTGCGGCGAGCTCGTAGTCTGCACCTGCTGCCCGCTGAATGTCAGCGTCGTGGGCGTCAGCGTCATGGTAGTTTGCGGCACAGCGCTCAGCAACGGGACCTGCCAGATTCCGCGCCCATACGTTCCCACCCGCAATAGACCGCCGTTCGCAGGCGTTGTTGTGAGCGCGACCGCGGGGGCCAGCGGCAAACCCGTACCGAAAATGCTCCAGCACTGCCCTGTGCTCAACTCGCAGTTGGCGATATTTTGCGTGACGAAAACGCCTCCATCGGACGCAGCATACACCACGCTGGCATCGTTGGGATCGACGAACACTGCATTCAGTGGCAGGTCCGGCAGGTTCTTCGTGATGTTGATCCAGTTCGCGCCGCCGTTTGTCGACAGATATAAATGCGGCACGCCAAAACCTTGAATCGTCGCATAGATGGTGTTTCCCGTGGCGTCGTGTGGGTCTGTATACAGCGACGACACGTCGTAGAAATATGGATTGAACACTCCGTTATAACTCTGCTCATTTGCAACCGGAGACAGCGCCAGGTCCGTCCACTTGATTGTCCCGTTCGCGGTGTTCGCAGTTTGCGTGGAGAAGACATGGCCGCCGACGCTGGCGCCTCCGCCATCGAGCAGCCCGGCCATGCCAGCGTAGATTACCTGCGAGCCATTATTTTCCGCCTCCGTTCCCGGCTGCATGTTGGCCCCGCCCGCCGCCAGCGAACGAATCAATGAGTTGCCATTGCAGCTCGGCTGCGCATGGCCGTCGAGCATCGGGCTGATGGCGTTGGCAGTGCTCCATGCAGTGCCTCCGCTCGCCGGCCCACGCCACACCCGGCAGGTGCCGACAATCATATTGGCGCTGTCCGCCGGGTCCAGCGCATACGGCGCGTAGAGCAGCGACTGATCGCCACTCGTTTCCGTCGCGCCAATGGCGGGCGCAAAATCTGTTGCCACGCAACTGGAACCCTGCACGCACTGCCCAATCGCAACATACGGCCCCAGCGTTGCATACCAGTTGTTGGCATTTGTCGGATCGATCGCCGTCAGGCCGCCTTCGCTGTTTAAAAGCTGAGGCCACGCGCTCAAGCTGCTGCTCGCCGCCGCAGCGCTGCCGTTCACGCCAAATCCCGCCAACAGCACATTGGCATCGCTGGCGCTGTTCGCCAGGCCCGTCACTTCCGACAGCGAACCCAGTCCGCCATTCAAATTTTGATAATGCGATGCATCGCTCGTGGCACACGCAGCACCTGTTTGATTCACTCCATCCGTCGAACGCCAAATCCCGCCATCGTTTCCGAAATAGAGCAGTGGCAGCGTCTGCCCGGCTGGCGGCGCAAGGAACGCAACGGCATGTTCCGACGGAGCTACTTGCCCGGAAACGCAACTCGTCGTATTGGTTGTGTTGCGCCACGCGCATCCCGCCGCCAGGCTACAACGAAAAATGTCCTGCGTTCCAGCGAATAACAACGTGTCCGTTTGATTGGGAACAGCCGCCAGCGTCAGGTTGTAGGTCCCTTGCGGAATCGTTCCATTCGCGGCATCCAGCGGTGTGTCCGCAATTTTGACGCCGAACTGTACGGTAGAGTTTGCGCAGCCATTCGCGCCTGCATTGCAGACATCCTGCCAAAGGCCCTGGTCCATGTTATCGGTGGTGTCGAGCGGGTTTGTCCCTACCGTCAGCGCGAACATATCTCCGGTGACAGGCTGCACCGCCAGTACGCCGCGAAAGATCGCGCACGAGTTGCTCTGCGAAGAAAATGGACAATTGCCCGCGGTCAGCGCTGTGCCGGGTTGATTGGTCATTCGCGTCCACGTCACGCCGTCCGGCGACTGATAGTAGCCGTGATATTGCACCGCCGCAAAAAACATCTTCCGCATCGGGTTCCAAACTACCGCCGTCACCGGCACTCCCGGAAATGTGCTGGGAATCGTCATCTGCGAGGACTCGATGATCTGGTTCGATCCATCTTCAATCGTAGAAAGAAACCAGGTCTGTCCCGCATCTGTCGAGTAGTACAGCCCTGCCTCCGCCACATTGTTGGTACCGCTGTTATTGATGTTGTTGATAAAGCCGTCGTATGAATTGGTCACGGCCGCGACGACCAGCGCTGGGTTCGTCGTGCTCCAGGCAAAGCCGGAAAATGCATCTCCGACGAAGCTGTAATTTGTGATGCCGCCGGAAAAACCGTCGCTGCTCTGTGTAATCAAACTCCACGTTGTGCCGCCATCGCTAGACCGCAGAATCCCCGCGCCATAATAGGAATCGAGCACATCATTAGGATCGCCCGTACCCGCCAGTACCACGCCATTTGTACTGCTGGTTCCCGGCTGCACGCTGAGTGCGCCCATGCTGAGCGAGGTAATGTTGACGCCGGAAAATGCCGCGGGGTCATCGGTCAGCGGCTGCCATGTCACGGTGGTCGCGTCGCTGGCCGCGGCGTTCGATGAACGCCAGACGCCTCCACCCGTCGAGCCCAGGTAAACCGTGTTTCCGGAAGCATCCCACGGGACAATCGCCAGCGAGGTAACGCGCCCCGTCACATTGCCAAACTGCGATGTAATCACCTGGCTGGGTCCAACCTGCTGCCACGGCGGATTGCTCGACGCCAGATGCGGGACTGCCAACCGCTGCCGCATTCCGCGCAACCTCATCTGAGCGGAAGATTGTCCTTGTACGAGCCTCGGCAACAAAAATGATTGCGCGTGCTTCTGCGTAAGGCTTCCATGCTGCACGATGGACGGACTTGGGGAATTATTCGACGCAGCCAACTGCGCAGGCGCCTGCGCGTCGAGAACCATCGGCAAAAAAAGCGCAAAACTGCACAGCACGCGCCAGCAGAAGTGTGACATCCACCACCCGGGGGATAGGGCGAGTAATTTTCTTAATGATGCGAGTGATTTGCGCCCGAGTCAACACTTTAGTAATCGAAGTGGCCAGAATTGGTTCTACCGGAGTAAAGAAATCGGGCGCCCCCAGTTTCGCGAAGCTCACCTGGGTTGTCGTTCAATTCCCACAAAAGCCGGGTGCCCCTCAATCCTTCGCGCTTTTGGAAGGGTGGGATGAAAGAGTGTCGATTTACGCCAGCAACTTATGCCCTCGCCACCGCCGTGCTCCGAGAACCGGCCACATGCTGCTCCCGATACCACGCGACGGTACGGCGCAGGCCTTCGAGAAAATCTACGTTCGGCTCATACCCCAGCGCCTCTCGCGCGGCGGAGATGTCCGCATAAGAGTGCTTGATGTCGCCTTCGCGCGGCGGCCCGTATTGCGGCGGGTTTTTGTAGCCGGTCAGTTTCGCCAACTGCCGATACGTCTCGTTCAGCGTCTTCGGCTCGCCGCAGGCGCAGTTGAACATGCGTCCGGCCACTTTGTCCGCCGGCGCCGCCGCAGCCTTCAGGTTCGCCTGGACAACATTTTCGATGTAAGTAAAGTCGCGGCTCTGCTCGCCATCGCCGTGGATGGTCGGCTGCTCCCCGGCCAGCATCATGCTGGCAAACTTCGCCATCACGCCGCTATAGGGAGAATCCGGCGCCTGGCGCGGCCCGAAGATATTGAAGTAGCGCAGCGCCACCGTCTCCAGACCATACATTTTCCAGTAGCTGTGCAGATACAACTCGCCCACCAGCTTTTGCACCGCGTATGGCGACAGCGGCCCGGGTAGCATCGATTCGCGTTGCGGCAGCGGATTTTTATTGCCATACGCGGAAGACGACGCCGCATAGACGACACGTTTGACCTTCGCGTGCCGCGCGCCCTCCAGCAGATTGAATGTACCGTCGATGTTCGCCGTGTGGCTGGTGCGCGGGTCTTTCACCGAAAGCGGGACGGACGGGATCGCGCCTTCATGGAAGATAATCTCCACGCCTTCGCACGCCTTGGCGACGGCCTGTTCATCGCGCAAGTCCACTTCCAGCATCTCGATCTTGTCGCGCCACGGCGCAAGATTTTCGCGCTTGCCGGTGGAGAAGTTGTCCAGCGCGCGTACCGTATCGCCGCGCTCCACCAGCGCCTCCGTCAACCACGAGCCGATAAATCCAGCAGCTCCCGTAACCAAATACACAGCCATCCTGTTTTCTCCTACGGGCGACAACATTCGGGTGCCCCATCCTTCGGTCGCCACGGCGATCAAAGGGTGGGCTAAGGAACACTCAACCTTGCTGTAGCCAAAATCTTTGAACCAAAACTCATCATACCAATGGAGGTACGCGAATTCTGCCCGCCACATCTTATTCATTTCATCCATTTTTCCCATCGCCGGGTGCCCCACACTTGGCGCATTTTGCCATGTGTGGGACGGGACGAAAAGGCATGATCCGGGCAGGGAATCGTCGTATCGCCGACGTACCGCTAAACTCCCACTCTTCGCAAACAACAAAGACGCGAAGAATGGGGCACCCGGCTCAGATACTATTAAGGATGGCAGGTGGCTGGGCGATCGCTGCCGGTTCGCCGCAAGGCAAACCGGGAGAGGAAAGTCCGAACTCCGCAGGGCAGTGTGCCGGATAACGTCCGGGACCGGAGCGTCAAGGCTTCGGGACGGCAAGTGCCACAGAGAAAATACCGCCGCGCCCGCAAGGATGCGGTAAGGGTGAAAAGGTGCGGTAAGAGCGCACCGCTCCGGCTGTAAAGTCGGAGGCAAGGTAAACCCCACACGGAGCAAGACCAAATAGGCGGGAAGCTTTTTGGCGCAAGCCGAAAAGCGCGTGCTGGCCCGGCGCGCCAAACCCGCGGGTAGGTCGCTATGAGCGCGCGCAGCAATGCGCCGCCTAGAGGAATGATCGTCCTCGACAAAATTCGGCTTACAGGCCGCCTGCCAATTTTTCTATCGATGATCGCACTGGATGCCCAAGGTTCGGGCGCCGCGGCGACCTAACCTGGGATGAGCGATAGAAAATTTCAGTACGAAAGATAAATCGCGCGGGAAATTACCAGAATGCTGCCTGCGATAGCAACGAAATCTTCCAATAACGCCACCGGAAAATCATGCCAGTGGAAGGTATGCACCCACCCCTTCCGCACCTCGTAACCGAGCAGTGTGCCGACGATTGCGCCCACCATACCAACCAGCGCGGAAATTTCCCAATTTGCGCCCCATGCCTGCCCGGAAGCCGCCCCGCACATAAAACCGAAAATGATGCGGCCAATCATGCCCGGGGCCTTAAGCCGGCTCGGAATAAACGGCAGCTTGTCCGCGGCCAGTTCCGCAATCGCAAAGGCAGTCAGCACCACAACCGCAACCGTCGTGTGGAGCAGATGTAAGGAGCTGCCAACAATACTCATCTTATGCAGATGGAGCGTCCAGGCGATCAAAGCAATGGGCGTAAACGTTCGCAGCCCCGTCAATCCCCCAAGGCAAAACGCAACCAGCAGCACTGGCAGAATGCTGTCCGACATACCCACCTCTTGCAATACCTATATTTAGATGGTGTGCCGCAGCGTCCAGACGTCTGCGCACCATCTTTTCTGTCGAACTGAATTGTAATGGGTCATAGCGAGAGGCAACGTCTGAATTTGAGAGAACATAAATATAAATACAGGTATCGATTCAGGCCGGGTGTCCCAGGTTCGGGCGCCGCGGCGGAAGAGCATGCGGAGAAGGAGCGTGCCGGGTTCCCATCCTTCGGGCGCCGCGGCGACTAAGGGGTCGGACTGAAATTACCGCGCGGCCATCCCTACCGGCTCGCGCAGCCAGCCGTAGAGCGGGAACTGCTCGGCCATCTCCAGCACCTGGGAGCGAATCCTCGCCAGCCGCGCAGTGTCGGCGCGGTGTTCCAGCGCTTCCACGATCCAGCGGCCAATCACCTGCATCTCCGCTTCGCGCATTCCACGCGTGGTCAGCGCGGGAGTACCCACGCGAATCCCGCTCGGCTTCATTGGCGGATTCGTGTCGAACGGGATCGCATTCTTGTTCACCGTAATGCCAGCTTCGCCGAGAGCTTTTTCCGCCTCGCTGCCGAACATGCCTTTGGAAAAAACATCCACCAGCATCAAATGTGTGTCGGTCCCGCCGGAAACCACGCGATAGCCTTCCGCCATCAACGAAGCGGCCAGGGCCTTGGCGTTCGACACAATTTGCGCGGCATATACCTTGAAGTCCGGCTGCAATGCTTCCTTGAACGCCACCGCCTTGGCCGCGATGATGTGCATCAACGGGCCACCCTGCTGGCCGGGGAACACGCTTCGATCCACGCTCGCCGCCAGGTCCTGCTTGCACAGAATCAGCCCCGCGCGCGGCCCGCGCAGCGTCTTGTGCGTCGTCGTGGTAACGATGTGCGCGTGCGGCACTGGCGTTGGATGCACTCCCCCCGCAACCAGCCCGGCGAAATGCGCCATATCGACGACGAGAAATGCGCCCACTTTATCCGCAATCTGCCGCATCCGCGGAAAATCGAACGTCCGGGGATAGGCGCTGCCGCCGCCAATCAGCATCTTCGGCCTCTCGCGCTCGGCAATCTGTTCCAGTTCGTCGTAGTCGATGACTTCCGTGTCCTTGCGCACGCCATAGCTGGCCACGCGATACAGCTTGCCGGAAAAATTCAGCTTGTGCCCATGCGTCAAATGGCCGCCATGCGCCAGATCAAGGCCAAGGATGGTGTCGCCCGGCTGAATGATCGCCATATACGCCGCCGCGTTCGCCTGCGAGCCGGAGTGCGGCTGCACATTCGCATGTTCCGCGCCAAACAACTGCCTGGCCCGGTCCCGCGCCAGGTTCTCGACCACATCGGCATACTCGCAACCGCCATAGTAGCGCTTGCCCGGATAGCCCTCGGCATATTTGTTGGTAAAGACAGAACCGGCAGCTTCCAGCACCGCCCGACTGACAAAATTCTCCGAGGCAATCATCTCCAACCCTTCATGCTGGCGAAGAATTTCATGATGAATGGCAGCGGAAATTTCAGGATCGGACTGGGCAAGCGAGCGCTTCATGGAAGATGTGATGGAGTCGGTAGGCATACAGATAAATTGTAGCGCGTGGCTGAAAGACGGACTAAGATGGATACAAATGAGGGACGACTGCTTAGTGAGGACACCCAAATGAAAAAGATTATCTCAGCTTCGTTTTTGGATGGCTTGACAGGCGCGGGTCTGTTCGGAAAGCTCCGCCGCCCCTTTGCTCCGACAGAACTGATCGACACCCGTACTTTAGATGAATTTGAAGCGAGTGGAGAACTCAAGGCCAACAAGGAACGCTTCCATAGTGCCGTGGAAACGATGCGGCGTGACCGCACACTAGCTGCGAGGAAACAGAGCATACCGTCTTCGTTCCCTGATGAATACACCGAAAAACACGTATAGCGCCGCTAAGCCAGACGCAGAAAAGGGCCACATTAGGCATGGTACGAAAGCAGACCGCTGTAGTCCTCAGCCCCGAACAACTTCTACAGTATGGAAAAGTCGATCCCAGCCTTCCTGGGTTGGTTGTACGCGCAAGAGATCATGAGCTACAGCGAGAGTTTCTGTATGCTATCGGGAGCCTGACGGCTGGCGTAATAATGTTCTTGTCTGTCGTTTGCGGGTATATCTATTTGGTAATGCGTGAGCACCCCAAGGCGGCGATTGGCCTACTGGGGACGGGTGTTCTTGGCCTGATCAGTGGGTTCGTCCGCGCCCGTCTCCGTACGGGTGAGCATGAGGCAGATCATTCGTGAGCCACGCAAGCCGGAGATTTTGACGGATTGGAAATGGCCGGAAGCGACGCAGTAATCGATTTTCCGGTAGAAAGCACGCCATCATAACCGGAAACGGGCGCCCAGGCAGGCGCTCGTTTTGGATCGAGAAATACGCCGCGCTCCGTGCCATTTGTAGAGGGTAGGGAATGCACGTCACAGCCATTCTTCATCCATAGCCATGCTGTGCCGCCTTTATCGATCACCAAGAGCGACTTGACTTGGTCTGCGGGCAGAAACATGCCCATAAATAAATGGATAGCCAAACTCTTTCATCGCAGCCTTCAATGGGTGCAGATTCCCGGTCAACACCAGGATGAGGGCGTTTGGATTTCGCGATGCAACCCCTTGTAAGAAATTGCCCATCTTGCGATCACGCGCTGCGGACTCATCGTTCACCCCCGCGTCAAAGGCGATGACTTCTTTGACTTTTCCCGACGCCTTATAAGTCCGCAAACGATCCAGCAGCATCACCATCGCCTGGCTGGATCTGCCGTCCAAAGTTGACCACATCGGTTTTTTGAGTAACTCGCTCGTAGCCTGAGTCGGATTTTTGGAGTCGAGCAGGACGTCGATCTCTGGCTGCTCCGAAGTGGGCCTCTCCAGTCCAACGATAATTTCCCTGCCACTATCAGCGGCGGCACAAACAAGATCTCCAAAGATCGCGGGGTGTTCTTGCGTGCCATGCATTTCGCCGACGAGAATGTAGCGCGTAGACGGGTTGGACCATAGTTGCGAAGCGCCGGGTATTGGATTACAGCCGGTGGACGCTGATGCACTCGGCGTCGGCGCACGTAATGCTTGTTCAATCCCCGCCTCGGCGAGCGGGGCCATGATCTCAAAACCAGCCTTGTTCGGATGGACGCCGTCGATGCTGATGGAAGACGGCAGTCCGCCTCTGGCATCGACCATGGCCGCATAGTAATCGACATACACGTCACCCTTTTCCGCCGCATACGATTTCATCCATTGATTCAGCGCGATGATCTTCGGCGACGGCTCCATCCCCGGCTTCCACGGATAGTCATACGCGGGGAGGATCGAGCACAGCACCACCCGAATGCCGTTCGCGTGGGCAAGATCGCTCATGGACTTCAAATTGCCCTCAATATCCTCGATCGATTCCGGCCCGGTGTTGCCCGCCAAATCGTTGGTCCCGGCCAGAATCACGACCACCCTGGGATGCAGGTCGATGACGTCCTGCCGAAAACGCACCAGCATCTGCGGCGTGGTCTGGCCGCTGATGCCGCGATTGATATAGGGCTTGCCGGGAAAAAATTCGCTGTCTTTTGCCAGTGGATATGTTCCTGGATACTCTGCATGGAAGGGCCAGATTTGCGTGATCGAGTCGCCCATGAAGACGACGCGGTCCTCGCCCGGCGCGGGCGGAGGAAAGGCGGCATCCGCCTCGCGATACTTCGCCAGATCGGGCCAGTCGGTCAGCAATCGTTCCTCATGCGCATTTTTATGTTGGGCCGCGGCCTGTTCCGCTTTGGCGGGAGACTTCAGGTTCGTCGTAGCATTTGGAGATGTTTGCGCGTGCGCGGAAAGTACGCTCAATGCGATGGCCGCACAGCCGATTGTAACGAAGCGAACCACTTTCAGAACGTTACTGAACATTCGAAGCATCGATCCTCTTGAGAATTCCACTGTACTTCAATACTTTTTATACGCTGGATTGAACCTGGGTCGCGGCTTGGTATGAATAAACGCCGAGACATCGTAGGCATCCTGCGCGGACAAAATGCCGCGGCGATTCTGCGGCATGTTGTATTGGACAAACCTGGCCATTTTGGAAGTTGTGGCCATGCCAGCGGCGTCGTTGAAAGATCCCGGTCCCCATAGCGGAGGCATCATCGGCAGGCTGCCCGCACCATTTTCGCCATGACAGCCTGCGCATTGCTCGGCATAGATTTGCTCGCCGCGCTTCGGGTCTGGAAGCAGCGGGGGGAGCTCGATCAGCCCGCGGCCGATGAACGGTTTGTGGGTAGGCTCCGGCTGTGACAGCCATCCAATGTAAGCCACCAGCGCGTCCATTTCCCGGCTGTTTTTCGGCAGAGGGCGGCCATTTTCGCTCCGGACAAAACATTCCTGAATGCGTTCTCTCAGGGAAATGACGCGGCCCGCGCGTTTGTTGTAGGTAGGGTAGATGGTTGTCATGCCAACCAGGGGCGTGGCATAGGGCGCGATTCCGTTTGCGATGTGGCAATCGCTGCAACTGAGCTTGTTCCCGGTATATTGCGGTGCATACCACGGAGTTTCCTGAAAAAGATGGATGCCGTAACGAATGCTGTCGCCCGCGGGCCCCGCCGGTATTGTGTTAGGATCGGGGGCCTGCCACGCGGACCAGACTACTGGCTTCGCAGCAGTATGCCACAACTTCGGCAATGGAATATATCCCACGCCGAACAGCACAATCAATGCATAGATGGCCGCAAGGGAGAACCAGAAAGCGAGATGGCTGCGCAACTTCATAGGTTCACTTCATAGCCACTTTAAGCCTTGAAGTCTCGCACTGCTAGACGTTTTCCGTGATCCGCAATAAGCCCTTCTAATCAGCCTGTTTCGTCGAAATATTTTGTCCTCGCGCTTCTTCCGCCAGCGCGCGAAAGCTGTTGTACACAAACGATCCCATATACCAGCCATCCATATATTTGTAGGGCGTTTCGCCGGTAGTGTAATGGCCGCAAGGCAAAATCTTCGCGTCGAACTCTATGCCGCGCTGCGAGAACTGTCGCAGCACGTCCTCGGAAAACTCGCGCAGAAATGTCAAATCATAGGGCGCATAAATCACCCGCACTAGCTTTTTCGGCCAGCCGGATGCCTGTTGCTTCGGCGTGATTCCAGCAAAGCGATCCATGTAGACCATCGGACTGACGCCGCTCCACAACATGCGCAGGTCCTGCCGGGTAAGCCCTGCCTGTTCACACGCTTCGCGGACGTGCCGCGTGCTCTGACCAGTCCAGACAACTTCGCCAACCCACGTGGACGCATGGTTGAAGGTATTCACACGCAGCCGCGCATCAAAGGCGCTCGCGATAAACGCATAACACGAACCCAGGCTGGTGCCCAGCACGCCAAACTGCTCGTAACCCTGCTGCTCGAGCCAGTCCAGGCAACTGCGAATATCGACGACCGCCTGTCGGCAGGAAACGATGGTGCGCCCAATGTTGGCGCTGACGGCATAATCGGAACGCTCCAGCTCCGCCGGTCGGCGAATGTCGTGGAAGGGCTTGCTGAGTCGCAACGCCGACACGCCAAAGCGATTGAAGATACTGCACAGCGCGTTGTGGCTGAAGGCGTCCGCATTCCACTGCGGCATCACAATGATGGCCTGCTTCGGTCGCCGCTGCGACCCGCTTTGCTTTTCTGACGGTGCGGGATACCAGCGGGCGTTGACCTGGTCGTTTTCCGGATACGGTGTGCGCACCGGCGAAGTGAAGCGGAGAAACTGCGCCTTCGCCAGTTTGCCCTCGGCAGCCAACTGCTTCAATCGCGCATCCTTCCGCAGCGTCTCAGGGCGCACATTCGTTGGAAACAGTTGCGGATGCCGCTCTTCCAGGCGGAAATCCTGCGGCGTCCGATAACCGAAGAATTCTTCAGGCGAAGCAATAATGCTTTCGTTCACCGCAAGCATGGCAGCGTGCATTTGCGTTGGATCTTCGCTGGTTATCGCTTCGCGAATGGGCAAATTGCGTGCGGCAATCCAATCATCCAACCAGTCGAACCCCCACTCCAGCGGACGAACGATGCGGTTGGTGTCGCGCGTGGTCAGCTTCGTTTCCCACGCATACATCCATTTTGCGTACAACTGTTTCAGCATTCTTCTTCAATGCTAGCAGCGCAGCTTCATCGGGTGCCCCACCTTTCGCTCGCCGCGGCGAGCGAAGGGTGGGACTCAACATTGCCGTCATCCAGCAAACCAAACTACTCGCACGAGACGCGTGGCACGCGCGCGCTGATGGCGCAGAGGATTTCGTAAGAAATGGTCTCCGCCCAGCGCGCATGGTCGTCGGCGGTTACGCGCAGTCCGTTCTGCTCACCTAGAAGGACCACCTCATCGCCTATCGTTGCGTTCGGCACATGACTGACATCGACCACGGTCAGATCCATCGAGATGCGGCCCACAATCGGCGCAGCCACGCCATGCACAAGAACATGGCCGCGATTCGATAGTTTTCTGTTCAGGCCGTCGGCATAGCCTACCGGCAGCAGCGCCAGCCGCATTTTGTTGGAAGCGACAAAGGTCGCGTCATAACCGACGCTGGCTCCCGGCCCAACGGTCCGCAGAGAAGCAATCGCCGTTTTCCACGTCAGCACCGGCTGCAATACAGCGCGTGCAGCCTCTGCCGTGGCAGCTTGCTCCCCGACAAAGCGAGAAGCATATCCATACAGCGCAATGCCCGGACGAATCATGCATCGCGCGACCCCGCCGCGGCGGGCCGCCAGCGCAGCCAATGGTCCTGCGAGTTGCTGGCCGAGTACGGACGAGGAATTGCCCGCGTGCAGCCACTGCGGACGAAATCCCGCTGTGTAGATCAACTCCACACCCTGCTGGAAACGCGCCATCTGTTGCGAGTTTTGTTCCGCGTCCAACATCTCGGGCGAAGCAAAATGCGTGTAGACGCCGTCGAGACGCAATGCCGGAATCTCCCGCAGATGGTCGAGAAATTTTTCTACCTCCGAAGCCGTGCAAGGCAAACCCTGCCGCGACATTCCGGTATCGATTTCGAGATGAACAGGAATGCTGCCTGCCGCAAGCTGCTGTCGCAGCACAGCTTCTTCTAACAACTGTAGGTGCTCATGGTCCCAGATGGTCGGCGCCAAATTTGCGTCCAACAACATCTCCGCTTCGCCCGCAAGCAACCCGCGCATCACGAGAATATTTGACTGCGGGCATAATCGCCGAACGGCAACGCCCTCTTCGGCGGAGGTGACGCCAAGCCACTCCGCGCCCGCTTCCGCAAGCCAGGGCGCGCACAGGGAAACTCCATGCCCATACGCGTCCGCCTTCACGACGGCCAGCAGATCGCAGCATTCATCATTGGAGTTGGAGCGGGCAAGCGAGCGCAGCCGCTGAAAATTTCCCGCCAGCCGCGAACGCGAAATCTCCGCTCTAGTAATGGGGGACGGAGGCATCGTCGCCCTTGTAAGGATTTTCAAAACGCGTAAACTCCGGCATGTACATCAGCTTCACGATGCCGGTCGGACCGTTGCGCTGCTTGGCGATGATGATCTCCGCCTGATTCTTCGACTCTTCATCCTCGCCGCCTTCGTCATCGCGGTTGTAATAACTGTCGCGATGGATGAAGGCGACCACGTCCGCATCCTGCTCGATCGAGCCGGACTCGCGCAGGTCGGAGAGCATCGGCTTCTTGTCGCCGCCGCGCTGCTCGCTGGCGCGACTCAACTGCGAAAGGGCAATCACCGGAACGCGCATCTCTTTCGCCAGCGCCTTCAGCCCGCGCGAAATGGCGGAAACCTCCTGCGTGCGATTTTCAGGCCGACGCCCATTTGGACCGCCGCTGCTGGCGCTCATCAACTGCAAATAGTCGATCACGATCAGATCCAGCCCGCCACTCTGCTGGCGCAAACGGCGCGCTTTCGCCCGCATTTCCGCGAGAGAAATGCCCGGCGTGTCGTCGATAAACAGCTTGGCCGCCACCAGCCGTTCCAGTCCGTTCACCAGCTTGTCGCGGTCGTCGCGCGTTAGAAAGCCTGTTTGAATGTGGCGCATGTTC
The DNA here is from genome assembly GCA_021826695.1 of Acidobacteriota bacterium. Classification (GTDB taxonomy): domain Bacteria; phylum Acidobacteriota; class Terriglobia; order Terriglobales; family Acidobacteriaceae; genus JAKAAZ01. Next base: position 22,339 of record JAKAYS010000022.1, read on the forward strand.
ACCATCGATTGCGAGGCCAACATGCGGCGCAGCAGCGCCTCTTTCGACATTTCCAGCGAAAACACGCCCACCACTTTGCCGTCGCGCACCGCCGCATTTTCCGCGATATTGATCGCCCAGGCCGTCTTGCCCATCGAAGGCCGCGCGGCGATGATGATCAACTCCGACGGTTGCAGGCCGCTCGTCATGCGGTCGAACTCGTGATAGTGCGTGGCCAGGCCGGTGACTTCGCGGCCTTCCTTATATAGGTTGTCGATGGAGCCGAAGGAGCCGCGAACGATCTCGGGAATGCTGGCGAATCCCTGCGTGATGCCGCGCTCGGAGACCTCCAGCAGCGCCGACTCGGTAGCGTTCAACACTTCCAGCGCGTCTTCGCTCTGGTCCGCCGCGCGCGCTTGCGCCGTCGAGCAGATGCCCATCAGTTGCCGCAGAATGGACTTGTCTTTGACGATGCGGACGTAGTCCTCAATGCTGAGGCGACGCGGTAAATTCTCTGTCAGGGAAAAAATGTAGGCGCGATTGCCAATCGACTCCAGCTCTTTTTGCCGGTCGAGTTCCTCGCTCAACGTGATGATGTCAACGGCGCGGTTGGCATCGACCAGCTCGCCCATCCGCGCATAAATTCGGCGATGCGAGTCGAGCGAAAAATCATCCGCGACCAGGCGCTCTGCTGCCTCACTATACGCCGCATTGTCCAGCAGGATCGCGCCCAGGATGGTGCGCTCCGCCTCCACGCTGGCGGGCAGTCCGTGTTCCAGCGAAATCTGAGATAAGGTGGCCACTGCTTACGAGTGTAGCGTTCGGCGGCCATGCCGCGCAGCCGTGAATATCAGGGCTTAGAAGTGGAAAAAGCGTACGCGCACGATATCATAAAGGTGTGCTTCGAAGCATGTTGCAGCGCAACAGCTCGCCATCGTACATGCACGACAAGGAGTTCTCCATTGATGATGAAGCGTTTTCTGATTTTGCCCGCTTTTCCCGTGCTGCTCGCGTTTGCATTCACCTTCACACCCACCTCTCATGCGCAGGCAACGATGGATTCCAGCCAGACCGACAAGGAGTCGGTGATGACCCAGCAGATTGCAGAAATCCAGAAAGTCGTGGACCGCTGGGATGATGCCGTCTACCAGCATGACCCCTATGCGTTGGAACTGGTGCAGGCCCCGCAATTCATCTCAATATCGGACACCGGCCATGTGACGAACCGCGACCAGCAGGTTGCACAGATGGTCATGAAAGGCGCTCCTCACTTCACTCTCACACAAAAGGTAGTCAGCGTGCGCATGCTGGGAGATGTGGCCGTCGTCAATGGCACGTATGATCGCGTGTACAAGGGCAGCCGCCTCAGCCACACGCAAATGCAGGACCAGAAGGGCGTGTTCAGCCAGGTCTACATCCGGGCGCGCAACAGTTGGCAGTGCATCAATTCCCAACGCACGCTGATCGTGGACAATCCTTTGCAGAAAAAGAAGAAAAAAAAAAACGCGTCGCAGGAAAAGACCCTGACGCACGGGCTGGGCTTCAACTTCCCAGGCTTCCACAAAACTACCAGCCCTGACGCTCAACCGCCGCAATAACATTGCGTTCCATCAGGGCATTTCTCCTCGTCTTGGTATTAGGAAGAAAGCAGAGAGGAGAGTCATTCTGAACGAAGTGAAGAATCCAGAGAATATTCGCTTGGTCAACGCAGCCATTACCCCTCTGGATTCTTCGGTCGCCGCGCCTGCCCGCCGTGGAGGGGCGACCTCAGAATGACAAACGTTCTTTTGTATCTCAAAAAGGCAGTTACGCAGTCGCCGCCTGCTGACGCCCTTGGATCTCGATATAAATATTGATCAGCGATAACGCCGCCGGAGTGACCCCAGGAATCCGGCTGGCGTGGCCGATCGTCTGCGGGCGCACCCGCAACAGCTTCTCCTGCATCTCACGCGAAAGCCCGCTGACCGCCGCATAGTCGAACCACGCCGGAATTGCGCGATGCTCCGCGCCCTTCATCCGCTCGATGGATTTCTTCTGCTGGTCCAGGTAGCCGGAGTATTTGATCTCCGTTTCGACCGCCTTCAGTTCATTGCGCAGATGTGCCGACACATCTCCACCCATATAGGTATCTCGTATGGACGCGAGATGGAAAGCATCCGCAGCCGAAACGTTGGGCAGCGCGCTTTCCATGCTGGTCAGCAGCACTGGCATCATCGCCTCGACCGTCACTTCAGGCCGCTTCATCAACTGCGCATAAGTTTGCCCATCAGCCCTGCTGAGCTTCGCGCCCAGCTCCGGCGCGACCGTTGCCAGCCGCTCCAGATCGGGCTTGTTCGTGGCCAGTAGCTTGGCGAATGCCTGCATCCGCGCCTGCTTGGTCTCAAACCCCGCCCATGCTGCGTCATCGATCAGTCCCAGCCTGCGACCATACGGAGTCAGCCGCCGGTCCGCATTGTCGATGCGCAGGTGCAGGCGATATTCCGCACGCGAGGTGAACATGCGATACGGCTCATTCGTCCCCTTGCTGATCAGGTCGTCGATCAGGATTCCCGTGTACGCCTCGCTGCGGTCGAGCGCAAATGCTGGCTCGCGCTTCACATGCAGCGCCGCATTGATGCCCGCCATCAGCCCCTGACACGCCGCCTCTTCATAGCCGGAAGTCCCATTGATCTGCCCCGCGAGATACAGTCCTTCGATACTCTTCACTGCCAGCGCGCGGTCCAGTTCCGTCGCGTCGATGGCGTCATACTCGATGGCGTAACCGGGGCGCAACATCTCCGCGTGCTCCAGCCCAGGAATGGACCGCAACACCGCCGCCTGCACATCCATCGGCAGAGAAGTGGACATGCCGTTGATATAGACCTCATGCGTATGCAGACCTTCCGGTTCCAGAAATAACTGGTGCTGCAACTTCTCCGGAAAGCGCACCACCTTGTCTTCTATCGAAGGGCAATAGCGCGGCCCGATGGCCTGAATCTGCCCGGAATACATCGGCGAGCGATGCACGTTTTCGCGAATGATGGCCAGCGTTTCCGGCGTGGTGAATGCAATGTAGCAACTGATCTGCGGTCGTGTAATCGCTTCCGTCCGAAAACTGAATGGCGTCGGTTCGGCATCGCCGGGCTGCTCTTCAAACTTGGTCCAATCGATCGTGCGGCCATCGATGCGCGGCGGCGTTCCCGTCTTCAGGCGGCAGTTGCGCAGGCCCAACCGCTTTAGCGACTCGCCCAGCAAGACCGACGCTGGCTCGCCGCTACGCCCCGCCGGATAATGTTCCTCTCCGCAATGGATCAGGCCATTCAGGAATGTTCCCGTCGTAATGACCGTCGCCCCGGCGTACACGATGCGGCCATCGCGCAGCTTGACGCCGCGCACGACGCGAGTAGCGTTGCCGGGTGCCCCAGATGCGTCGCGTTCTTTGCGGCTCATCTGGGATGCCGCATTTCCATCTGCTGCGTCAGGTAAATCTTCCAGCACCACATCGACAACTTCCGCCTGCTTGATAAAGAGGTTCGCCTGCGACTCCAGCACTTCGCGCATCTTCACGCGGTACTGCTGCTTGTCGCACTGCGCGCGCGGCGACCAGACCGCTGGCCCGCGAGAAGTATTCAGCAAGCGAAATTGAATGCCGACGGCATCCGTCACTTCGCCCATCACGCCGCCCAGTGCGTCCACCTCGCGCACCAGATGCCCTTTGGCGATACCGCCCACAGCAGGGTTGCAGGACATCTGCGCGATCAGGTCCAGATTCAGCGCAAACAATGCGGTACGAAGCCCCATGCGCGCGCCCGCCATCGCCGCTTCGCAACCCGCGTGCCCAGCGCCCACAATGACCAGATCGTATTGTTCCGTAAAAGCCATACAGTTCGATTGTATCTTTTTGTCTGCCAGGAGCCGTCACAGCGGGTGCCCCACGTTCGGGCGCCGCGGCGACCTAACGTGGGATTCAAAAATCCGAGTGTAGCGTGAAGCTTCCGGGTGCCATCAAGCCCTTCCAATCCGACTGAATTAAAATCGACCCATGCCGACACACTTCTCGCCGGAAGCGCTGCAATTCCTGCGCGGTCTGGCGCGCAACAATCGCCGCGACTGGTTCGACGCGCGCAAGCCCATCTACGAGCGCGAACTGAAAGCGCCCATGCTGGCGCTCATCGAAGAGATCAACGGCGAGTTTGTGGACTTTGCGCCCGAGCACATTCGCCCTGCGCAAAAATGCATGTTCCGCATCTATCGCGACACGCGCTTTTCGCCCGACAAGACGCCTTACAAAAAGCACATCTCCGCCTGGTGGGCGCGTCAGGGACTGGAAAAGAAATCCGGCGGGGGCTTTTACTTCCATCTTTCAGCGAAAGAGTTGATCGTTGCCGCAGGCGTCTACATGCCGGAGCGCGAACAACTGCTCGCCATCCGCAACTACCTGCTCGAACACCATGAGGAGTTCCGCCGCTTACAAAAAGACCGCAAGCTCCAGCGATTGATGGAAGAATTCGACGGCCTGCGCCTGACGCGCCCACCAAAAGGCTTCCCGAAGGACCACCCCGCGATGGACCTGATCGCCTGCCGCCAGTGGGGAGTCTCCACCACGCTCCCCGCAGAAACAGCCTTGCAACCAGCCCTTCGCAAAGAAATCGTGACCCGCTTCCGCGCCGCCGCGCCGCTGATCGAATTTCTGAATCGCCCGCTGACAATGCGGGCCGTAAAGCCAACTGACGTGCTTGGATACTTTTAGAGAAGATTATCCTGGGCAGCAAATCTACCCCACTCAAGCCAAAAAACGACTTGAATGGGCCACCCGCGAGCCTCCTCAGAGGCCGGTCATCTTCAAAGCAGCTTCGGGCAGGCGTTCGCCCTCAAGAGGAAGCTTGGAAGCAGTCTCATTGATTTGGGCAACATCACTCTTGCTCAACTCGGCATTGACTGCGCCAAGATTTTCCTCCAGACGGCCGAGTTTCGTAGTTCCAGGGATCGGCACGATCCATGGCTTTTGTGCCAGCAACCACGCGAGGGCAAATTGAGCCGGAGTCACCCCCTTGCGTTCCGCCGCAGCCTTCACTGCGTGGACGAGCACCATGTTCGCTTTACGCGCCTCTGGCGAAAAGCGGGGGACGTGATTGCGGAAGTCGCTCGGATCGAACTTGGTGTTCTCGTCGATCTGGCCCGTAAGGAATCCGGCACCCAGCGGGCTGAATGGGACGAATCCAATACCGAGTTCGCCCAAAGTTGGCAGAAGTTCCTTCTCCGGGTCTCGCCAGAACAAGGAATATTCGCTCTGCACAGCCGTGATGGGCTGGACAGCATGCGCCCGTCGAATCGTCTGCACTCCCGCCTCAGACAAGCCGAAGTGTTTTACTTTGCCCTCGGCAATCAGTTCCTTCACCGCTCCCGCGACATCTTCGATCGGCACGTTGGGATCGACGCGATGCTGATAAAAGAGATCAATGTGATCGGTCTGTAGACGCTTGAGACAAGCGTCTGCTGCCGCCTTGATATGCTCGGGACGGCTGTTCGTCCCGGGTCCGCGCTTACCTGTCTCCGGGTCGATATCAAAACCGAACTTCGTGGCGATCACCACCTGTTCGCGGATGGGCTGGAGCGCCTCACCAACAAGCTCCTCATTCGCAAACGGCCCATAAGCCTCTGCCGTGTCGAAGAAGGTGACGCCCTTGTCATGAGCGGCCCTCATTAGTTTAATCATCTCGCCCTTATCGGCCGCAGGACCGTATGCCGAGGTCATGCTCATGCAGCCTAATCCGACTGCTGAAACTTCCAGATGTTGTCCAAGCGTGCGCTTCTGCATCGTGTTCTTCATCCTTTTAATATTCAGAAATCTTCGTGCTGGATTCTCAGCAAGTGACTGCTCAAGCCTGTTTCTTCGGTGCCGGGTGCCCCATGTTCGGGCGCCGCAGCGACCTAACATGGGATAGTTCGCTTCCCTCAGGCAATCGTAAAATCGCCAGACAAGCGAGCACCGCTGATCGGCGTGGTAATGGGCAGCAAGAACGATTACGAGACCCAGCAATCCGCCATCGAAATCCTGGATGAATTCTCTGGGGATCGCCAGTGCGTCTGGTATGCAGTTCCTTCGCGTCTGTCACGAAGATAGGGCAACAGGCGCCCAGCGTTCATTTTGCCGCGACACGTTCTCTTTTCAGGATCGAGGTTTTCATGTCCTTCCCATCGGGCCTCCGAAGGATCACATGCTCGCCTTCAACACTGGCCTGGACGGGATCACCCACGATCAGCCCTTTCGTGTAGTCCTTTGCCTTCGGAGAGACGTTACCGCCTTTGAGCGTGTAGGCGATGTCTCCAATCTGTACGGTGAAGATCACATTTCTATGGGACGTACCTTTTTTCATCGTGTCCTGGGTGGTAGCGTTGGTCAGTTTGCCGGTCTGAAAAACGTGCTGACCCGCGAAAGCGAAAAGAGTACCCAGGAAAAGAACGAGCACAGATGTTGTCAACAATTTGCGCATAGTGGAACTCCCATTACTGAGTTGACAACATGATAAACCCGCGACCTGTCCCATGTTCGAGCGCCGCTGATCGGCGTTGTCATGGGCAGCAAGAGCGATTATGACGGCAGACCTTCATAACTGTGGACAACATACAATCTTTCTGTTACAGAGTGGGAAGACAATTTTGTCGCCAGGAGGACGCCATCAAATCACACATGGGGCTGGGCGATCTGCTGATTCAGGCAAAACTGCTCACCGCCGAGCAGGTGAAAAAGGCGCTTAAACTTCAAGCTGGCCAGGGTGGACGCCTGGGCGACTCTCTGGTGGCCAGTGGTTTCATCGCCCAGGATGTGTTGGACGCCTTTCGTCATCGCATCCCAACCGAGCCCGCGGACATTGCGGCTACCAAAATCAACGAAACCGATCTTCTGAACCTGTTGATG
>JAKAYS010000023.1 GCA_021826695.1 Acidobacteriota bacterium
GGGCAGCCGCCCCACATGCTGCTGCACTTTGACACGAAGTTCGGCGATCAGACGTTGCGCCGCTTTGGAGAGTAGTTGCGTCAGCGCAAAGGAAGTGATTCCTTGAATGGTCGTCGCAACAACGACAGCCCCCACGATCCAGGGCAGCAGACCCACGTTATGTTTGCCAATGACCCGGTCAATCAAATATTTCGTCGAAGCAGGAAGAACAAACCCGGAAATGCGGTTGATCACCATCAGCAACATGCCAAGAGCGAGGACCCAGCGGCGCGGATGGACCAGCGCCCAGATCTCCGGCAACACCTTGCGCAGTTCCGGCTTCTTTTTACTTTCGGGCGTGTCTATCGAAGCACGTCCACCTGCGGACTCCGACTTGCGCCCGCTGCGTGTGCCTGCCCCTACCCATGCTGGTCGTATCGCCATGCTGCCTTTCTAGTCTCTGGACCGCGGTGCCTAAGTCCGTGCCCGACGCGCGGCAATAAAAGAACGGACGCACAGCAGGACAAATATCAAGCAGGTCCCCGCCATTGCCAACTCTTCCTGCATCTCTACCGGACGTAAAACAGCGTGACCGTGCATCAGCCTGATAAGGTCTCCCGCCGCCCGCAAGCCGGGAAAGATAAACCCAATGAGGCCAACCGTCACAGCGATATGCATAAAGAGCATGCGGCGCTTGCTGTTTTCCGTATTCGCGAACAAACCGAGAATGCCGAGAAGGACCCCAAAGAAAGTGGGTATCAGCGCCATTGGCGCATGGCTGCCCGTTGCAACAAAACCGGCCACCCCGAGAATGATCAAAAGAATCGCAAAAATCATCGTAAGTTTTGCCAAGGTAACAAACCTCCCGGAAAATTTATTTAGGACTACTCTTTACCAGCATAGCCTTCGAGCGCCAATGCACCGAGTATTTCCCGCACAATCGCCGGGACCGTTTGCGTGATGGAAACAGCTATTGCATCTGTCGGTGGCTCCAGATCTGCTATTTGACTGCCCAGCAGAGATGCTGGCATATAGTGCCCCTGCCGCGAGTCCAGCCGCGCCTGAATCACCGGCTCCGGTCCCGTGAGATATACAAAGCGGATTGAATCAGGCGTTCGTCCGTTTGCCAATTCAGCGCGGTACGACTTTTTGAGTGCCGAACATGCCAGCACCGCATCCACGCCCTCCGCCAGCCATGTTTCAATCTGCCGATGAAGGCTGCGCAGCCACGGTCCGCGATCTCCATCCGTCAGCGGAGTACCGGCACGCATCTTTGCGCGATTTTCCGGCGAATGAAAATCGTCGGCATCGGCGAATTCACAGTGCATGGCCTGCGCCAGCGCCTGGCCCACAGTGGTTTTGCCAGTTCCTGTCACTCCCATCAATACGATGACCATTTGCTTACTTGTTCGCTCCGTTTTGCTCGCCTTTCGCTGCCAGAACTTGCTGCACGTCTTGCATGAGCTGTTGCGGCGTCCAGGTGTTCGTCGGATACCAGTAACGAATTTTTCCATCCGGGCCAATCACAGCCGTCGATAGAGAGTGTTGCAATATCTTGCCATCCGTCGATGTAACGCCCACGCCGAACCACTGCAATAGAGATGCCAGCTCCCTCTCTTTCGGTGCGGCAAAATCCCAATGCGCAAATTTTTCTTTGGTGTACTGGCCGGTATACGCGCCACCGTAACTGCGCAACACCGCTGGCGTGTCGTACTTTGGATCGAAACTCACGCTGAGTAAATGCGTCCTTGCGTAAAGCTTAGGATCGGCTGCCAACATCGTATCCAGCTTGGCGAAATTGCGGCTCATCAGGGGGCAATATTTGGCCGATGAACACCGCGTGTAGATAAAAGTCAGCACCAGCACTTTGCCGCGAAATTGATCGAGATGAATTTCCTTGCCGCTCTGGTTTCGCAGCGCAAAGTCCGGCACTACGTCCCCAGCCTGCGGCACATGATATTGCGCCGTCGGCTTGATGTTTAAATTTGCCTGCTGGACGATGTCGATCTCACTCAAGACCGCACCCTGCGCCCCAAGATGCAATTGCGCTGTGATCTTGTCTCCGGGATGTAACTCGGAAGCTACAGAAGGGTCTTGCAACGTGTAGGCCATGCTCATCGCTTCCATAAAACCCGGAATCGCTTCCGTATCGAGCGAAATGACACCGTCTTTCGCATCGACGGAAACGACTTTGCCACGCACGGAATATTGCTTGGCCGCAGAGGGAGACGCTGAAGAAGCCGCACTGCTGGCGGCTTTCTCCTTTGCGGTGGAGTGACATCCATTCACGCAGATGCAGGGAACAGCTATGACCAGCAGGTAAACTCCGATTGAGAATGCGCTCCGCTGCGTTGCTCCAAATATAGTTTTCATTTCGACTGCATCTCCTATTTGCGAAACAACCGATCATAGTGGAATTTGTAGCGTACCTCGCCATAGAACTCTCGCGGCGCGTTGTAATGAAATCCGCCAAAGGTCAGGCTATTGTCGAGCAGCACGCGATGATTCGTTGTGTTCGTTACATTGATCGAAACTGTGGTTTTCTTTCTGAAAGTCTTTCCCATAGAAAAACTCAGGTTTGTATCGTGAGGCAGATATTCCCCAGGGTATTCCGCGTTCGGGTCGCCATTGTAAAAGCCCGATCCATAGTAAAGATTGGTCGAGGCATAAACATTTCCTGGGAGTGCTGCATCCATGCCGGCGTTCAACGTATTTCTCTGGTCGTGGTCCAGTGGAACATAGTTGAAGCCGGAATTACATTGCGGCGCCGTGAAGGGGTAGCAGACCAGCCCACCGGTGATTGGTCCGCGTTGCTCCGCTAACTGGTTGGAGTAAGCAAGGTGGGCCTGCCCGAAGTGCCATAGTGTCGGCGAATGGATGGTCAACTCCCAGCCTTGAATCAAGGCGCCCTGGATTGTTATAGGAAAGAAAATATTCGATTCCCCGACATTGGAATGGTCCAGGAAATTATTGGCGCGCGTCTCAAAGTTGTCCGCATCCAGCAGCCATCCCCGGAACGGAACCTGCAAGCCGAACTGGTGCTCTTCATCGCGCTCTCCGTGCAATGGCAGAAAAGCTGTGTTGCTATTGTTCGCGTAACCGATCAGTGGGCCGGATGCAGTTAGGAGCGGCGGTGGTTGATAGTAGTGGCCGTAGAAGGCGCGAAATACCCAGTCGATCTTTGGTATCTGTACAGCAATACCGAGACGAGGATCATTCTCTATCTCTGTAATGTTGGCTGTAAATTGGGAGGCGCGCAGGCCCGCAATCAACGTCAGCCATCGAGTGGCCTTGTAGTTATCGGATATATATTCTTCCGTCAAACCTGCTGCCGCGCCGTCACGAATGAGGAAATTCTTATAACTGTCATTGTTAAACACAGCGCCAAATTTATAGCTGTCATGCTGCCAAAAAGAATAGAAGCCAGCCTGCAACGTGTTACTTGCGATCTGCGTCGTAACGGAAGCTTGAAACCCTGCGTAATTGGATGCCCGGTCGGAAGTCGTCGCTACAGGAATGTCATTTAGATCGGGATTGTAGTTTGCGCTGTTGTAGTGATAATACGGCGATAGCTGAAGCACGGTAGATGCATGAAAGGTATGCACCCAGGAAAACGCCGAGAATCCGTCGACTTCATGCTGGCCATCTCTCAGGCCGCTGGAATTGTATTGTAGATTTTCGTAGTCGTTCGGATTGGGATCGTAGGGAATCTGAAAATAATCCGCGCGTAACTGCGAGACCAGCCGCAACTGGTCGCGTGGCGTGCGGTTATAGACCAGCGAGGAAAATCCGCCATATCCATTCGCTGCATCGTGGTAAGGCTTCGCAATTGGCGGCATCAGCCCATAGTTTGTGCGGTTGCCATTCAAACTGGCATAGTAGGCAAACTTTTCGGTGTGGCTGCCAAAGTTGAGCTGATCGTTGGTCTGGTAAAAATTGCCCGCGCTTAGGACCAGTTCCCCCTCGTTGTCGCGCTCAAAACCGGTGCGCGGGGATACGTCGAAGACGCCATAAGTGCGGTCTCCAACATCCGCGTTATCGCTGCCACGCTGCACCTCAAGATAACCGATGTCCTTTGGGTCAATCTGCGGCCCCAGATTGCTGGCGATGTTTGTATTGGGAATTTCGACGCCATCGATCTCCCAACTCACCTGATGCCCTCCGCGCACATGCAACATATCATGCACCATGTAAGCGCCTGGAACGTAGTCGGTAATCATCGCCATGCTGTCCGTGCGGTCCGCACCCGGGGTCCGTGCAATGTCCAGCCGATTCACCAACGTGGTCGGCGTGACCGAATTTACATTCGCAACATCGGTCTGCGACGTCACCCGGACCGACTGCCGCACGCTGCCCACCTGGAGAGGGAAATGCAGAATGGGCGAGTTGTCCGAGTAAATTGTGATTGTCTGCTGAAGCACATCAAACCCGGAAGCGACAATGGTGATTTTGTAGTTGCCCAACGGTAGCGTCAGAAATGAAAAATAGCCGTCCTGATTGGTGTGCGTGGTCTGGGTAAATTGCGAGTACGCAGCATTGATGGTGATCTGAGCATTGGCGATCGGTCGATGCTGCGGATCATGCACGATGCCCTGCAGTTCTCCAAAGACCGTCGCGTATGCCGTACTACTACAAATTTTCATGCCAAATAAAATAACAAAAACGAGATACATTAGCTTGCGCATTCCAGTCCCTTACACATCTTCCGGTGAAAGATCGAACTACCATCTGGGAATCATCCACACAAATAAGGCCACGCGGAGCTTGTGACCGACCCACAGTCGCGATGGAGGACGGAGGGGCAATACTCTTCGCCTACCACGAGACTTGATAAGAGATGCTTTAGAGGATGGAAGCAGGGGGCGCACGCGTGGACCGCGAGCGTAAAACGCGAGCTAAGGAAAGGGACGGAGAAGCAACAGCAACGTCCCCAACCTTTGCCGGTTGGGAAATCGGTTTGCATGGCGAACCGATTGTTGCTACCACAGCAGGAGGAACGGCGAGCTTCCACCATGGGCACGGTGGCGTGGAAACAATGGCATGGTCTGTAGAGTCTGAAAGCGCCGCCATTTGCGTCATCATGCAATGGTGCGCGCCATTGCGTCGGCAACACGCTGGCAGACTGGCTGTCGCCTGGACGCCAGCAAACAACGGCTGCAACGGCAATAAGACCGTCAACAGCAGCAACAAAGATGCGGCGCAACGTCTCACTGGCCCAGCATATCATCGCGGATCATTGTCTCGCTGGCAAGTAGACTGCCCATTTGCGCCAGACCAACGCAGGTTGTGGAAGCGTCTCTGCGTAAGTGGCGTATAACGTTAAAATGTCTTTCTCTTCCACGCGGACAGAGCACGAGCTGTTCCAGGCGCTTGAGCGGAACATTGGCGAAGCGGCAATCATCACCAGAACTGTTCGCGCTGCCCGCGTCTTGCGCCAACGTTACAACCATTGGCAACACGCAAGCGGCAACTCCGGATGGTTGACGCCCCAAATCCTCGCATGGGAGCCATGGTTGAGAACCCTGTGGGATGGCGCATGCATCGGTGGCGCAGAGACACGAGTGCTGTTGACGGATGTGCAGGAGCTGCATCTATGGCGCCAGGTGCTGGCGAAGGATGAGACAGCCAGACAGACATTGTCTCTGTCAGGGCTGGCCGAACGCACCCAAAATGCACATAAGGAACTGAACCGATATAACATTCCGTTGCAACGATTGAGCATGGACACAAGCAAAGATGCACAGGCCTTTTACGCATGGTCCATCGAGTTCGAGAAGCACTGTAGAAAATCTGGATTCCTGCCTTCCTCACAAATAGAAGCTGCCATCGCACAAGCACTTCCAGGCAACCAGTTCCACGTGCCGAAAGAACTTTTTCTGGTGGGATTCGATCGGACCATTCCATCGCAAATATCTCTGATCGATGCACTCCATGCGCGCGGGTGCTCCGTGCAAGCTGTCGATCTGGGGTCGCCCGGTGCAACCTCCGCTGATTGCGCAATTGTGTACGCCAGCACATTGGAAGAAGAGATTGCTTGCGCAGCCCACTGGATTCGCCGAGAGCTGACGGCCAATCCGGCGCAGCGGATCGGTGTCATCGTTCCGGGATTGGCCGAGATGCGGGACCGGATCGACGCAATTTTTCGGCGGATACTTGCGCCATCTTCCATGCTCCTTCCTGCTCCACGCGTAGTGCTACCTTACGAGTTTTCTCTGGGCGCCGCCATGCATCTTTTGCAGCCGGTGCGAACGGCGCTGACGCTGCTGCAATGGATTGTAGAAGCAATTCCACCAGAAGAAATCTCCTGGCTCCTGGTACACGGGTGCTTCAGTTCCGGACCGCAAGATGCCCGCGCGATCTTAGATCGCAGGTTTCGCGAGCGAGATTTTCAACTGGGTGGACCCATCTCATTCAATACATTTCGCAAGTGGATGTCGCAATCGAACAGCCGTCAAGGATATGCTTCTGTGGGACGAACTGTCGATCGCCTCTTCGCCGCGGTGCAAGGAAATGGACTGTCGAGACAGCGTTCTTTCGCAGAATGGCGAGAGGTAATCGAGGAATTGCTGACTACCGCCGACTGGCACTTGCTGGCCGCAACCGAAAGCGCGGATTACCAATTACTGCGCCGCTGGAACGTATTGCTGAACGATGTTTCCGCCCTGAACGCAGTAGCAGGCCCGGTTGGATTTTCCACAGTCGTCGAAACACTGCGCCGCATGGCGTCGCACACACTTTTCGCTCTTGAAACCAGAAACGCGCCGGTGCAGGTCCTGGGGACCTCCGAGTCCGCCGGAATATTGTTCGACTCGGTCTGGTGGCTCAACGCGCACGCGAGTGTATGGCCACAACGCGGAAAGGCACAGCCATTTATCTCCTGGAACCTGCAACGCGAAGCCCTCATGCCGTATGCCGATCCCGTGGAGGACCATGCCTTCGCGCAGCGGGTGACGAAGAGGATTCTAGAGTCAGGAAAAACCATCGTCTGTAGTTATGCTTTGCAGGAAAGCGACCCAGACGCAGCGAGTTCCCACGTCCCCGAACGCGAAATACTTTTATCGCCTCTTATCCGGGAGATGCTGCCGGCAATTTCCGCCGTCTCTGTCGAGGAATTTCTGCCGCACGATGTCCGCGCGCAGACAAGCCATGCAACCTCTCAATTTGAACCCTTATTTCAGGAACCTGCTGTTCCGCTGCATGCGGACAAGCTGCGCGGCGGTGTTGACTTTCTGAAATTTCAGGCAGCCTGCCCATTTCGCGCCTTCGCGGAATTACGCTTGGGAACCAGACCTCTGGCAGTACCTGACTCTGGATTGTCTCCAGCGGCCCAAGGAACGCTGCTGCATAAGGTATTGCAAAAATTCTGGACAGAGGTACAGTCACAAAAGAAATTGCTCGAAACAACGACCGAAGAACATCGCCAGATATTGCGTGGAAACATTCGCACCGCAATGGCTGCGTTCTTTGAAAACGCGATCGAACCCTGGCAGCAGGCGCTACTTTCCATTGAAGCCGACCGCATTGAAGATCGCCTCATCGCATGGATGGAAGTAGAAAAGCAGCGACCTGATTTTACAGTCATGCAAACCGAACGATCGTTGGACCATGCTCGCTTGGCCGGTATCGAACTCCAGTGCCGCATCGACAGAATCGATGCGGTGGAACAGGGTATTGTATTGCTGGATTACAAAACCGGCGCGGTCTCCCGAAAGGACTGTGAAGGCGACCGTCCCGATCAGCCTCAGCTCCCCGCATACGCAGTGCTGCGCGACCAGTCATCGACGACAGGAAAGCCGCTGGCTGGTGTGGCCTTTGCAGGGCTTGCCGCGCGAAAAGTCGACCTTACCGTGGTTGCTTCGTTGTCTTCCACTTTGACTGCATCGCTCGAACAGGGATCTGGAGAACCAGCCACAATAAAATCTTCGCGGAAAACCAAGCGCAATCCCGCTGCATTATCTCCGGAGGAAATGCAAGACCTGCTAGATGCATGGAGCACAACGTTAACGCGGCTCGCCGAGAGTTTTCGTAGCGGTGTTGCCGTCGTCGATCCGAAGAAACCTGTGGAGACCTGCAAGCATTGCTCCCAAGCGTTGTTGTGTCGGATTCGCGAAACGGAAGAACTATTGGCGGAGGACTTGGAAGAAGGCCAGGAGAGCATACACGCAGCAGAGGCTTTCGAGTCATGAGCGAGAGAAGTTCGATCTCACCGTTTGCAGGCCCGCTTCGCACCCAGGCCGACGCCTCGGCCCGCATCCTTGCTTGGGACGTAGAGCAGTCGTGGATCGTGGAAGCGCCCGCAGGGTCGGGGAAAACAGAATTGTTGATGCAACGTTTTTTGCGGCTGCTTGCGCGAGTCGAGCAGCCCGAACAAGTGCTGGCCATTACGTTCACGCGGAAAGCTGCCGCGGAAATGAGGGACCGCATCCTGGCCGCTCTGCGCGACGCGCAAAATAATATACCGCTCGATTCCGCCGCAACCCACAAATTACAGACACGGGAGTTTGCAAAAGAAGCGCTTGCGACAGACGCAAAACTAGGATGGAAGCTGACCAGCCAGCCGCAACGGTTCAATATACGCACCATCGATTCCCTGTGCAGTGAAATTACTGGACGACTGCCTGTGCTCTCGCAGTTGGGCGCCGATATGCGCCCTGTCGAAAACGCATCTGAGCTCTATCGCGCCGCGGCGCAGGCGGCTCTGGAAGAAATGGGCGGCGACGATGTCCGTGTGCGCAACGCAGCACGAAGCCTACTCCTGCATCTAGATAACCGCATGGACCGTGCAGTTGGCCTGCTCGCCTCAATGTTGAGCAGTCGCGACCAATGGGGCCGTGTACTACCGATTGCACAAGACTTTTCGGACGCGGAGCTGGACGCAATCATTGACGAACAATTTGAAAGGCCCCTGCATCATCTCATCACCCGAACTTTAGAAGATGCGCAAGAACTTCTTCCACAACACGTCTGGGCAAATGTCTTCAATCTGGCGCATTACGCTGCCGGGCAACTCGAACACTCCACATATCCAAAAAGTTTTAGCGAATTGCTGCATACCTCCACTGTTCCGGGTTGTAGCCCGGAGCACGTGGCAGCGTGGCAAGCAGGGGCGCGATTGTTGCTGACACAGGATTGCACTCTGAGAAAATCAGGCGGCATATCGAAGCGCATCGGTTTTGCACCGGGACTTCCACAAACGCGGGAGCTTAAGGAGCTTGTCCAGTCCTTGGAAGAAGAGGAAACCGTCATTTATGCGCTTCAGGAAATTCTCGCGCTGCCCCCTGCTTGTTACAGCGAACAGCAGCGCGAGATTCTACGCGCCAGCTTTCTTCTGTTGCGTCGCGCGCTCGCGCATCTTAAGTTCACCTTCGCGATTTCCAGTAAGACGGATTTTGTGGAGATATCTTTGGCAGCGGGCCACGCACTTCGCGATGACACGAACAATCTTGCGCTGGCCTTAGGCACTACCCTTCAACATTTGCTCGTCGATGAAATGCAGGATACATCGATCACTCAATTCGAACTCCTCAGCCAGTTGGTGCAGGGCTGGGACGGCCATAGTCAGACGGTCTTTCTTGTTGGCGACCCGAAGCAGTCGATCTATCGATTCCGTCATGTCGAGGTGGGTCTGTTCTCACGAGCGCGTCGAGAAGGACTGGGAGAAGTGAAGCTCCGCTCCATTCGCCTCAGCAGCAATTTTCGCTCTCAGCAAAGTCTGGTGACACAGACCAACGAAATGTTCGAGCGGATTTTTCCGTCCGAGGTCGCGCAAAAAGACGTTCTGGACGAAGTCATATTTGAACCGTCGGAGGCCGCAAATCGCGAACAAGAGACGCAGCGCCTTTTTTGGCACCCGCATGTCCAACCGTATCGTGGTAAAGACGATAGCAACGAACATGATGGCGAAGACGATCCACGCGCTGTAGAAGCACATGAGGTCTGCGACATCATTGAGCACCATCGCTCGCAGACGCCTCCTGGCGAAAAGCCTCCCAGCATTGCCATTCTTGTCCGCGCCAGAAATCATGTCCTGCCTATCCTGAAAGAAATGCGCGAGCGTGGCATTCCCTATCGTGCCATCGATCTCGATACACTACCGGACCGTCAGCCGATACTGGATCTGCTCGCGATCACCCGCTGCCTGCTGCATCCCGCAGATCGCATTGCCTGGCTTGCAATTTTGCGTGCCCCGTGGTGCGGTCTGACTCTGGCCGATCTCGACGTGCTGTGCGGAAGCGACGATCCCCAATGGAACAACCGAACTGTTTCTGAACTGCTTCGCGAACGTCTTTCTTTACTATCGCCAGATGGCCAGCAGCGAGCGCGACGCGCGTGGCAAGTGCTCGAAGCTGCCCAGGAACAGGCTCCACGCGAAAGGATTGCCACTCTCGTGGAACGCGCCTGGCATACGCTGGGAGGCCCGTGCTGTTTGCCCGGAGACGATCCGGCTGGCGTGAATGAATTTTTTTTCATGCTGCATGAGCTGGAAAATGAAGGTGGCTGGCCCGATGCAGGGAAAGTGGAAGAGCGCATGCAGAAATTGTTCGCGCCCTGCGCGGCGACAAAAGATACAGCCGTGGAAGTCCTGACTCTTTTCAAGGCGAAGGGACTGGAATGGGACGTTGTGTTGCTTCCGGGGCTGCACCGCCAACCCCGACGCGATGAGCCGCAGCTATTGCAATGGATGGAACAGATATCGTCAAGGGATGATTCCGAAAACACGGAGGCAGAAGCAAACACTCATATCAGTTCCATAGTGCTTGCCCCAGTCAAACATGTCGCGGAAGAAGAGGAACCAATCGGTAAATGGATTGGAAGCAGGAGCGCCGAGCGTGACCGCGCTGAACTGAAACGTCTTCTCTATGTTGGGTGTACACGCGCGCGTCGCGAGGTGCATCTCTTTGCCCAGAGCAAACTGACAAAAAATGGACAGGTGCAAAAAGCGCGGATGCAAAGCCTGTTGCACACCGCATGGCCGGTAGCCGAAGCCATCTTCGCGGACCTTGTCAGAGAGGAATCCCGCGCTGCAACTCCCGCTTCCCACGTAGTTGCCATGCCTTCCCCTTTGCACATGCAACCCGCAGTATCTCCGGGTATTTTGGAGTCCGTAGCTGCGGACGCACCGCTTCCAAACACCATCCGGCTCTCAAACTTCCGGCGGCTCCCCTCCAATTGGCGGGCACCGGAAGTTTTGCCGGACATTCCGAATACTTCGCGAACCTGGCAGGAGGAAGCCAGCGAAGACGAACCGGCCTTTGCGCGTCCGCAAGGATCGTGGCAGGCGCGGGTGCTGGGAACCGTGATCCACGCATTTCTGGAGCCGCTGGCGCATATCCTTCAGCAAAGCCACGAGGAGAGCCTTGTCAAGCAAGCAATCGAGAGGCTCGAACATCCGATCCGTCTCCAATTGCAACAAAGCGGCCATCAAATAAGGGACGCGCAGGCAGAGGCCCGGCGCATTCAGGCCATCTTGCAGAATGTAGCTGGCGATGCTCCTGGCCGCTGGCTTTTATCTGCGCATGCAGTGCCTGTCTCTGGCTCCGGGTTTGAGGTCCCTCTCACGGCGCTCTATGAAAATGTACTGCGATCTATCCGCGTCGACCGAATGTTTCTCGCAGGCGCTGCGCCAATGACAGGCGGCGACAATTGTTTATGGATTGTGGACTTCAAGACAGCGTCCCACGGACTGCGAGCTCTGGATGAATTTCTAGCCGCCGAACGGGAACAATATGCAGGGCAGATGCAAACATACGCAGGAATTGTGCAAACCGTGTATCCCAACTACAAGGAAATTCGCCTGGGTCTTTATTATCCCTTGCTTCCGCGCCTCATGTGGTGGTCCTACGAACCGACACGCTGAGTTGCAGCAATGCTCCGAAGACGATCTACCTGCCTGTCTGCACGTGGTGACGAACATCCGCGCCACGCACCCAGAAAATGACATCCTCTGCAATATTGGTGGCATGGTCGCCCACGCGTTCCAGGTTCCGCGCTATCAGCAGCACATGCAGTGCCTGGTGCGAGCAGGCCGGCTCAAGCTGGATGGAGCGAGTCAGCGTGCGATAGACGGCGCGGTTCATCTCGTCCACCTCATCGTCCATCGTCAGCACTTTCTCTGCCAGGACAGGGTCCGCATCGATGAAGGCCTGGAGAGCATGCCGCACCATAGTTGCCGCCAGCGTCGCCAACTTGGGAATGTCCACCGGCAGATCGACCGGGGACGATGTTTGCAGGTCGCGGACACGTTCGGCAATGTTCACCGCCTGATCGCCGACACGTTCCAGGTCCGCATTGATCTTGATCACTGCCAGGATAAACCGCAGATCGATCGCCATCGGCTGTTCCATCGCCAGAAGGTCGAGGGCCATCTGATCGATGTCGCGCTCCATGCGATTGATCGCAGGCTCGGAACGCACCACGAGATCGCAGATGGAAAGATCGCCGACGCGATAGGCCTCGATGGCGCGCTGGATCGCCTGTTCCGACATTCCGGCCATCACTAGCAATTTCTCTTTTAGGTCGTCAAGATTTTGATGGAACCGGGTGCGTGTCATCCGAACCTGCCTGTAATGTAGTCTTCTGTTCGCTTGTCGCTGGGATTGGTAAAAATTTTCGTGGTGGCGTCGAACTCCACAAGATACCCGTTCAGGAAGAACCCTGTCATCTCCGCCACGCGCGCCGCCTGCTGCATATTATGGGTGACGATCACAATCGTGTAGTCGGCCTTCAACTCGAAAATGAGGTCTTCAATCTTTGCCGTGGAGATTGGATCCAGTGCCGAGGCTGGCTCGTCCATCAACAGGACCTCCGGATCGATAGCCAGAGCGCGCGCGATGCAGAGACGCTGCTGCTGGCCACCGGAAAGGCTGGTTCCGGACTTGCTCTTCCATGCATCTTTCACTTCGTCCCACAGCGCGGCGCGTCGCAGGCTGCGCTCCACAATTTCCTCTATTTTTTTGCGGTTTCTCAGTCCGCCCAGCCGCAAACCGCTTGCAACATTGTCATAAATCGACATGGTGGGAAACGGGTTTGCTCGCTGAAACACCATGCCAATGCGTCGGCGGATTGCCACCGGCGCTGCCCCGTTATAAATATCCAGATCTCCCAGTCGGACCGATCCCGTCACACGCGCAATGGGATTTGTCTCATGCATGCGGTTCAAACAGCGCACAAAGGTGGACTTGCCGCAACCGGAAGGTCCAATCAATGCGGTCGCGTGATTCGCGGGGATCATAATGCCGATATCGTGCAGCGTGTGCGTGCTGCCATACCATGCATTCAGGTCCCGTACTTCAATTCCTGCACCCAATCCAGCCCCCGAGTCTTATCAAATGACAAGCTTTTGAACCTATACCTGCCTCTTTCTATACTGCCATGGCCGGTATAGATCACGGTCCCAGCGCGGATGGAAGCGAGGAGAAAAACATTCTCGCAAGTAAGTTACACCGAATATAAAGCCGCGTTACGAGAAAGTAACATCGTGTGCGTGTACATGCAAGGTTAGCAACTTTATATAAACAAGCGGTGAATGTCTCCCTATCGAAGATAGAAGCCGGAGTTGAACAATTGCGGCATAAAGCTCCGTTACAGAGAAATGCAAAACGTCGATAGAAGCCGTTTGGGCCGCGATCTCAGTGAGTCAGAATCGAATTTGGAATGTCTACCAGCGGGTAACCCTCTTTTTTCCAGCTATCGAAACCGCCACGCAGGGGCCGGATACGTTCCACTCCAAATCGGCGCATGGTCAGCGCCAATTTGGCGCTGGTGGCCTCGCTCGGGCAAGTGCAGTAGAGCACAACATCCCGGTCCCTGGGAATCTCCGAATTGCGCGCTATCAACTCGCTCGGCTGCAAGCGAACAGCTCCGGGCAAAACTCGTGGATCGGGCAAAATGTCCAGCGGATGGCGTAGGTCCACAATGTAGACGCTTTCGCCGCGGTCCATCATCGCTTTCAATTCATTTGGCTCAATGCGCAAAGTCCTTATCTTGCGCAGGAATGCCTGCTGCCGACCGAGCCGATAAAAGAACATGCCGATCACTACCAGCAAGACCAGGCCAACTGCGGAGCGTGCAAGCCAGTGAAGAAACGCAGGGTCGCGAACAATAGCATCGCCAAAAAAACGCCCAAGAAGGACGAAGGTCGTTGCCCACAGCAGAGTTCCCGCCATGTCATAAATCAAAAATGTCCGATAGGACAATTTGCTCTGGCCAGCCAAAGGCGCAGCCATGGTGTTCAGACCTGGAATGAACTTCGCTATCAGCAACGAAATCGAACCATGCCTGGTCAACATGTCTTCCGTTTTGCGGACGCAGGAGGCTGCTTCCAGGGAAAACCTGCAAATCCAACGAGTAACGGCGCCTCCATAGCGCACTCCGAGATAAAACCAGACAGAATCTCCCACAGTAGCGCCAAGCAGGATTGCCGCCAGCACGGACGGCATGCTCATTTCATGGGTTGCCGTCAGCGTTCCCGCCGTCAGCAGGATCGGCGTGCTGGGCAGTGGAAACCCAAGCTGTTCCAGGAGGACCCATCCCAGCAAGACCAGATATCCGTAATGAAGAAAGATTACGATGGTGGCATGCATTCTTCGCTCTTCTTAAAAGCCTGCACTCATCTGATGCATCAATCCGCCAAAAGTATCGCGGGTCTGCTTATGGCGAACCTGGCGGAGGAATCTCATCTTCGATAATTTCCGGTGGCCTCGCAGCCCAATAACTGGTTCGGGCCAGCACGCGCGCTTCCAGGGGCCGCTGCAACTCTACGCTCAACAGATGCAAACCAGGCTTCGGGTCTTTCGGCTGAAAACTGAGGATGTAGCGATTATGCACTTGATTGGTAAGCATGCCCATTTCACTGTCCAGTTGCTTGCCTTTGTTAAAGCGAAGATACTGACCGCCAGTCATCCTGGGAATAGCGGCGGCGGCATTTTTCTTGAGTGCCGCAATACCCAACAGCAGGGGTGCCAGCAAGTTGGCGTCTCCACTCTGGTCTGGAAGAGCAGCGCGGTCTCCGCCCGTTCGCAGATCTCCCATAAGGTCCTCTCTTGCCGGACTGAAGGCGAGACTGTAGACAATCACGTCGCTGCGGCCGATTTTATGAATCACTTCTTTCATCGGCGTGCGACTGCCATGGTCGCGCGTTTCGCTCAACAATAAAATTACCCGTTGGTTTTGCTTCGGCTCATCCTCCAGCATGTCCACGGCATACCAGACAGAATCCAGAATCGCCGCGCCACCGTCGCCTGGTCGAATGGAATAGATCGCCTGTTCCACCGCGTCGGAGTTGTTAGTGAAGTCCTGAAGCATCCTTGGCTGGCCATCAAACTCGACGACTGCGATGCGGTGCAAGGTATTCCCGGCGAGCGCATTCACCATGGTGGGCAAGCCTTGATACTTGTCGAATTCCCGCACGGCTGAGCGACCCACCTGCACCAGCACCACAATCGAAATAGGGGTCTTGTCCGTTTCCGTATCGAGGTGAATTTTCTGCTCGACGCCGTTGTCGCGAACCAGAAAATCCTTGACGGTAAGATTGAATATTGGCTCGCCCGACTTGCTTTCCACCAGTGTCGGGACCAACACCAGATTGGTCTGCGCCTTCAAAGTGACCTGCGCATGATTCGGCCTCGGCAACGCAAATGCTAACAGCAAACCGAAGGCAGAGAGCAACCAGTGGGACGGGGAGCTACGCCTACTCCATTTGCTGGACAAATTGGAGGAATGCATAGGATCGGCTGCAAATGGCTCCATGTCTTCCAATCTTAAAGATATTTTACGAATCCATACTGCGCATCCGTCCCCCTGCTTCCAGTAAATAGGTTTCACTCCGCCACAGTATTTTTCGGCTGCCATAACTTGCCATCCAGAAGAAGATGGCTAGCAAATCTCGAATTGGATACAACAACACACTCTGCCATGGAGATTTTTCCTGAAGCACGCTCTTGCTGACCGCTAACGCCAACAGCATACGGCTGCCTATGCTCCAGAGAAGTGCGCCCAGCGCAATCCCTGGCCGGTGCAGGGCAAAGGCCGCCACAGCCGCCAGCAGACCGAAAGGAACACTAAACGTGAGTGCCGTGCCGAAGTGCCCTTTCGGGCGAGAGAATCGCGTGCTTTTCATCCAGCGCGCCTGATGTTGCATGGAAGGCCAGAAAGCTGCGTGGAGTACGACGTGGTCAATCACATGATGCGAAAGCACCACCGTATGTCCGCGCGCGGCGACCCGGTTTCCCAGTAAAAAATCGTCGGCGCAATAGTCGCCCATAGGCAGAAAACCGCCAATCTCTTGCAGGCAACTCCGCTTTATGGCCATCGTCGGCCCGAGCGCGAACTTCATCCCTTCCAGCATCTCCGCGACCAGTACTCCCGCGCCCATCTCAATCGACATCGCCGATGCCTCAATCCGCGACCACAGACCTCCCTGCCCCGCCACTCCTCGATATAAACATGTCACCGCGCCCACGCGATCGTCCGCAAACGGCGCCACCACTTCGCGCACATAATCGCGCCGCACGCGTACATCGCTGTCGCTGATGATCAGGATGTCGTAACGCGCAGCCTGCGCCATAAGCTCCAGCGACAGGATTTTAGCGTTGGGCACGTGCGGCTCCCCGCTGGTCAAAAACTGTACCGGCACATGCGGATAGCGCGCCGATACCTGGCGCGCCATTTGCAAACCCGCATCGTCTGCTTGGCGCGCGCAGAAAAGGATTTCGTACTCGGAATAATCTTGTTCAAAAAAAGTGGAAAGATGCGCTTCGAGGCCCGGTTCCGCGCCGTGCAACGGTTTTAGCAGGCTCACCGCAGGTGCAAAGCAGGCTGGGACACGAGGCTGGATTGGCCGACGAAAACGTATGACCGCAATCAGGGCCATCGCGGTGTATACCGTCGAAGTAAGCAGACCGAAAAGTCCGACGCCTAGCGCGAGATGAAGCAGTTTTTCCATCGAGTATTTTCTTCAAAATTTTGCCGGGAAAGTGCAGTGGACAGAATACCGGATGGAAAGGGCAGACGAAAGAAATGCCTGCTGTGGATCATGCTCGCATCGAAAGGTGGGAGCTCAAGAACGTTTTTTAGACTCTCTCTGGGTTACTGGAACAATCACCGGGCGTCGCAGCGGCACCAGGCCGGGCACCGAGGAATTGTTCCCGGGCTGTACGCGCGTCAGCATTTCCGTCCGTACATAATCGACGAAACTCTGCATCTGGCGGTTCATCTCTTCCATGCGCTCCCGCATTTGCAGGATGATTGCAATACCGGCAATATTGACGCCCAGGTCGCGCGCCAAATTCAGGATGAACTCCAGCCGCTCCAGATCTTCTTCCGTATACAGCCGTGTGTTGCCCTCAGTGCGCGACGGCTTTAGCAACCCTTCACGCTCGTACAGACGCAGGGTCTGCGGATGGATGGCATACATCTCGGCCACCGAGGAGATCATGTAGGCGCCTTTCGACTTACGCTTGGTTGCCATAGTCTCTGCTTTCAGCTTAACGCAATAATTGGCTTTCGGTCCCGAATTCGGATGCTATAATGCGCCATCATGCGAGTCCCTATGAAAGTATTTATGGTCTCCATAATTGTCGGATTGTGCGGCTGCGCCGCGCTGGCCCAAAACCCAAATGTCCCCTTTAAGCCCGGCGAGTGGAAGGTCAACCTGACAATGGTGCTGAACAATGGCAAGCCCATGAATACGGAAACGCAGATGTGCGCCGCCAAACCGGAAGAAGCCTGGAACCAAAAGCGGCCCGGCCAGCTTTGCGATCCTGTCAAACTCACTCCCGTGTCAGGCGGCTTTCACATGCAAATGCATTGCAAGGGCGGCAGCGGACAAATAGTGACGGAGATGCACATCGATATGATGACCCATTTCTCCAGCAATGGTGAATCGTATACGGAGACCGGAACCAGTACATCCAGCACAACTATCCCAGGACGCCCTCCCATGGTAATGAGCATCCAGATGAAGGGGCAGGGCACCCGGATCGGAGCCTGTACTACTCCCGCCAAGCCGTGATCCCTGACAGAGCACCGTCTCCTTGAACGCCCTGTCTGTCGAAGGACGGCAGCCCCTCTGACGTGCTAGCCTAGGCACGAGGCGAGCCATGAGGAAATTGCTTGCTCTGTCCGCCGTGCCGGCACTTTTGGTACTGACGGCCGTTGCCCAACAGCCTGTACTGCACTTCCAACCCGGCGCATGGGAAATCAACTCCGTCACCACCATGGCCGACGGCAGGACCGTCTCCTCCCTCACAAATATATGTGCCAAGGTAGAGGCGGACTTCTGGAAGATCAAGCAGGATGGTCTACAGTGCGATCCACCCAAGATCACCCGGGCGCAAGTTGGATTCCGCGTCCGAGTCGTTTGCATCTACAATCTGGACTCCCTCAACTCGCGAATCGAGTCCGACGTGATAGAAAAAATCTCCAGCGATGGCACAAGTTTCACTGCAACCGGCACATCGAAGACCAACACTGTCTATGCCGGCATCCCGCCCAAATCAACTTCCGTCCATTTGGAGGCAAATGCACACCGCGTCGGTCCCTGCAAATAGTCCCGGAGCAAGAAAAACTTTATACCTGACTAAAAAGTTCCTGCCGGGGATCTTCAGGATTTAGCCTCGCCAGGTCCCGCAAAATCTCTTTTGAGCGCTCATCCTGTATTTTTGGCACGACGATCCGCACTTCTACAATCTGATCGCCGCGTATGCCCTCCCTGGCTGCTGACGGTACTCCCTTTTCGCGCAGGCGCAGCTTTTGCCCGGTTTGCGTGCCTGGCGTAATTTTCAAGTGCGCACGGCCATCGATCGTCGGTACTTCAATCTTGGCTCCCAGCGCAGCTTCCGTCACGGTTACCGGAACTGTGACATAGATGTCATCCGCCTTGCGAGTAAAGACAGGATGCGGATCAAGCTGAACGATCAGATAGAGGTCCCCGGCGGCCCCGCCGCGTACACCGGCATTGCCCTTGCCTGCAAGCCGGATGCGCTGTCCATCGCGCGTTCCCGGCTTGATGCGAAACTCAGAAATTTCCGTGCGCGCGACCGTTCCCTGCCCATGGCAGGTGAAACATTCCTGCTGAATGTGACCCGTGCCGCCGCACTTTGGACATTGAATATTGAACTTCATGCGCCCACCCAACTGCGTGACGTGTCCAGAACCCTCGCACTCCGGACAAATCATGTCGCCGCCACTGGAGGCTGCGCCGTGGCAGGTGGGACAGACGACCTGGCGCGTAATCTGTAGACGAAGCTTCCCACCGCGAATTGCCGTCCAGAAATCCACATGGACCTGATATTCCAGGTCGGTTCCGGCCTGCGGACCTTCTTCCTGACGACCGCCACGAAAAGCTCCTGAGAAAATATCGCGAAATCCTCCCCAGGAAGAAGAGCCAGTCGTATGGCCCGTCTGCGCCGCGCGCCCGCCACCACCGGCAAAGTCGGAAAAGTCGAACCCCTCAAAACCAACCGGACCGCCACCACGCGGCTGTCCCGTACCGCCGCGGAACCCATAGCCGCCCTGCGCCGCAGCTTCAGCAGCCGCAGGATCGATGTTGTCGGAGTAGAAGCCAAGCTGGTCGTAAATCTTCCGCTTCTTCGGGTCGCTCAGAATGTCGTTGGCCTCCGACATCTCCTTGAACTTTTCCTCCGCTTTTTTGTCCCCCGGGTTCACGTCCGGATGATATTTGCGCGCAAGCTTGCGGAACGCCTTGCGAATCTCATCCGCCGACGCCGTCTTCTTGATGCCGAGAATGCCGTAATAGTCTTTGGTCTTGGTGGCCATGGGGTGCGTCTTTACCTATGCGCTTCTTTTCATGCGGCTTGGAGCTTCGTCTGCCATATCGGGCCTGCGACGGACCTCCCGGTGAATCTTCGGCATCAAATCCCGGTGCGCAACGGCCATGTCATACGCAGTCTGCATGTTTATCCAGAAATCTGGCGTGGTTCCGAAATAAATCCCTAAACGCATTGCCGTGTCCGTCGTGATGCCCCGTCGCTCATTCACAATTTCAGAGATGCGCGTGGCCGGAACACGCAGCGCCAGCGCCAGCGCGTTCATGGACAGGGAAAGTGGCTTCATAAAGTCTTCCCGCAAAAACTCGCCTGGATGAATGGCTACCAATCTGTCTCTTATCGTCCGCTGCGGCATGGTCTTACCTCCTAGTGATAATCCACAATCTCCACGTCCCACGCATCGTTTTCATGCCAGCGAAAACATACGCGATACCGATCGTTGATTCGAATGCTATATTGCCCCTTGCGGTCCCCTTTCAGGGCTTCCAGCCGGTTGCCCGGAGGGTCGCGCAGGTCGTCGAGCGATGTTGCAAAATCGATTGCGCCCAATCTGCGCGCTATCACGCGGGCCAGGCTGCCGTATTTCTTGCTGCGACCGGTGTTGTAAATCTTCTGCGCTTCGTCGTCCTTGAAGTACTGAATCACACGTTCAGCGTATCACGGAGAACGTTATACCACCGCCTATGTACCAAATGTCACTCTGCTATTCGTTCGTGATTTGGACATTCTTTTCTCAATTCATTTTCTTTATTTTCATATTCCTTTTTGTATTCATCCATGAGAGTCAAATAGTCGACCGTAATGACCCAAGGATTTGCATTTTTACATTTTGGACAATGAATGTATACGTCGCGCTTGTGTTTGTCGACTGAGAGACGAAATAGATATGCTCGCGCATCCGTTACTGTTTCCCCCAATGGCCCTTGCAGAGATAGACTGACTTCGGCATCGGCGCAATAATCATAGCCAAAGTACTCCACAACGTCGAAAACAACCTGCTGTTCCGTACCAACCGGAACGACAAACTGATGTTTCTGGCTAAGCGTAATAGGCGTAATTATTCTTGAAGTTTGATTCTCATTCTGCTCGATCCTCCTGATTCCAGTGACAAGAAAACCTACCGTTCCGATATTGGCGCATCTCAATTCAAGACAGAGACGGGTGGCCAGAGTACCAGCATCCTTATGAGCATTCACCTTCAGCCTAAATACGGCTTTCGGCTTATTCTCCTCTGCGCGTAATTCGTCTTCACGCTTCCAGCGGTCACGCTCCTGCCTAGCCTGTGCTCGCATGGTGCCCCACTGAATGAAAGCTGCAATCACGAGCGCCACAGTCGCCAGAGCCTCAACGGCGACGGACCAGTTCTTAAAAAAGTCTTGTAGCCAACAAATCATGGAGTATTCTCCGTGCAGTATCTCGGCTTGGTTCTATTTGCACCTTCAAAACATTTGCTATGCCAGCACCTTCTGGATTCTTCGTTCGTCCGCCAAGGCGGACTCCTCAGAATGACTCTTCTTGTGGAGAAGAGCACCTCGTTCCTGCGCTCAGAATGACTCCTCTGTGAAGCGGGAATCAATATTGCTTCGGTCAGAATGACTCCTTCCATTGAAATAACATTAACCCCAAAAGGGAGTCATTCTGAACGAAGGTCGCTTCGCCGCGGCGAACGACCGCAGTGAAGAATCCAGACAATACCAGCACGCAAATCGCCCTACCGGTGCTCAGGAATCTCCATCGGCTTTCCCCAGCCTTCGGACAAATCCTTCCACTCCGGATTCATCCCTTCGATCAGCGCTATCTTTTTCGCCCGAGTCCATCCTTTGATCTGCTTCTCCCGGTCGATGGAGCTTCGAATGTCCCCCGATCCCTCATAAAACACCAGCCGATTGCAGTCGTACCTGGCGGCGAAACCGGACCGGATTTTCTCTCGATGCTCCAACACTCTGAGATAAAGATCGCTGGTGACTCCTGTGTACAGCGTGCCGGTCCTTCCCACGAGAATGTACACCCAGCCCGGTTTCATGACTCGAATGTCGGATCGAAACTAAGACCCTCTGGATTCTTCACTGCGCTGCGCTCCGTTCAGAATGACTCCCTCAGATGAGGGGCACTCAATTCCACACCTTCTCCACATCGATCGGCTCGATGCGGCAGAAAATGTCCGGGGCCACGCGCGCCATCTTCGCTACAAATTCTTCCGCTTCCGCCTGCGTCTGGAATATCTCCTTGCTGTAGACCTTGCCCGCGCGCAGTTGCTCACATTGCCATACGGTGTCCGTCATCATTTCTCCTGACCCAGCGTTGCCTTGCGTGAATAAAGCCGCGAGGGGCGTCCCACTGTTTTTCAGGACGCCCCTCCGTATACTGGGTTACTGCTTGCTGGATTCACATCGACTTTTCCAGATTCGCGAATCCAGCTTGCTTACTTCTTGTCTTCAACGTCTACGTACTCGGCGTCGATTACGCCTTCATCCTTCTTCGCCTCAGCTTCCGGCTGTTCGGCCTGCGGCGCAGCATCCGGCACACCCGCTCCGCCTGCGGCGGCATTGGCCTTGTACATGGCCTCCGCCAGCTTGTGAGAGGCTGTCGTCAGCTTCTCACGCGCCGCATTCAGTTCCGCTGGACTCGGCGAGCCTTCCAGCGTCTTCTTGGCCTCGGCCAGCGCGCTTTCCACTTCCGTCTTGTCGCCAGCAGCTACTTTGTCGCCGCTGTCCTTCAACATTTTTTCAATGTTGTAGACCAGTCCGTCGAGCTGGTTGCGCGCCTCGATCTCCTCGCGCTTGACCTTGTCTTCCGCCGCGTGGGCTTCGGCATCTTTCGCCATGCGCTCCACTTCTTCCTTGCTTAGACCGGAAGACGACGTGATCGTGATCTTCTGGTCCTTGCCGGTGGCGTTGTCTTTTGCGGTCACATTCAAAATGCCATTCGCGTCGATGTCGAACGTCACCTCAATCTGCGGCACGCCACGCTGCGCCGGAGGAATTCCGCTCAGCTTGAACTTGCCCAGCGTGCGATTCTGTGCCGCCAGCGGGCGCTCCCCTTGCAACACGTGAATTTCCACCTCGGTCTGGCTGTCTGCCGCCGTCGAAAACGTCTCCGTCTTCTTGGTGGGAATGGTAGTATTGCGCTGGATCATCGGAGTCGCCACGCCGCCCAGTGTCTCAATCGCCAGAGTCAGCGGAGTGACATCGAGCAGAAGCAGGTCTTTTACTTCCCCGCCAAGCACGCCTGCCTGCACCGCGGCTCCAATGGCAACCACCTCATCCGGATTGACGCCTTTATGCGGCTCCTTGCCGAACAGGTCTTTCACAATCTGCTGGATCTTCGGCATACGCGTCTGGCCGCCGACCAGCACCACTTCATCAATTTTGCCTGAGTCGATTCCAGCGTCCTTCATGGCCTGCTTGCACGGGCCAATCGAGCGTTGCAGCAGATCGTCCACCAACTGCTCCAGCTTGGCGCGCGTCAGCTTTTTCACCAGATGCTTCGGGCCCGTAGCGTCCGCCGTGATAAAGGGCAGGTTGATCTCCGACTCGGTTGTGGTCGACAGTTCAATCTTGGCCTTCTCCGCGGCATCCTTCAGCCGTTGCAGCGCCATTTCATTGCCCTTGGCGCGCAGATCGAGGCTCTCGTCCTTTTTGAATTCATCGATCAGCCAATCGACGATGCGCTGGTCGATGTTGTCGCCGCCCAGGTGGGTATCGCCGTTGGTGGATTTCACCTCGATGACGCCTTCGCCGACTTCCAGCACGGAGACATCGAACGTTCCGCCGCCAAAGTCATACACCACGATGGTCTCGTCCTTCTTCTTGTCGAGTCCGTAGGCCAGTGCTGCCGCCGTCGGCTCATTCACGATGCGCTTGACGTCCAGGCCGGCGATCTTGCCCGCATCCTTGGTCGCCTGACGCTGTGCATCATTGAAATACGCGGGAACCGTAATGACGGCTTCCGTCACCGACTGCCCGAGGTAATCCTCCGCGGCCTTTTTCAGCTTTTGCAGGACCATCGCCGAGATTTCCTGCGGGGTGTAATCCTTGCCCTGCGCTTCGACAGCGACATGGTCGCCCTGCTGCTTCACCTTATAGGGAACCATCTTCATCTCGTCGTTCACTTCATTGAAGCGACGACCCATGAAGCGCTTGATCGAATAGACCGTACTGTCTGGATTGGTGATCGCCTGCCGTTTGGCAACCTGGCCCACCAGACGCTCACCGTTCTTCGTGAATGCGACGACGGACGGCGTGGTGCGGCCACCTTCCTCATTCGGAATCACTTTCGGCTCTCCGCCTTCCATAACTGCGACGACCGAATTGGTGGTTCCTAAATCAATTCCAATAATTTTGCCCATGATACCCCTCTTTGTGACGGATTCGCCTTGATCTCAACGTATTCAGTATCACATCTGAGTCACTTACTGTCAACTTAATTGATGCACTTTATCGCGCAAGAGTTGCAAGGATACCTCTTCTTGGCTCTTTTCGCAGCCTGTGAAAGGAATGGCGCACCCAGCGGAATGTCCCTCGCCCTCGACCTGTTGGCGTCGGTTGAACGAATGGGAAAAGAAAGAGGCGGAACAAGTCGCATCGCTCGATGAGTGCCTGCGCATTGCGCAGCGGATGGAGCGGAATATGCGGTCGCTGGCAGTTGCCTTGCGCACTGCAATGCATCCCTCGACGGGCCAGACCATCTTCGAGCTTGGCGACGATGAGATGGAAATTGGCATGGGACAGCACGGCGAAGCCGGGACTGGCCGCATGAAGATGAAGTCTGCCGATGAGACCGCAGCCATGATGCTCGACATGCTTCTGGAAAATCTTGGCATTGCTTTAGGCGAAGAACTGCTGGTCATTATCAACGGCTCTGGGTCCATCACGCTAATGGAATTGTGGATTCTCTTCCGTGCAGTATCGCGGATTTTGAAGGCCAAAAAGATCGACCTTGTGCGCAGCGCGGTCGGTGAATTTATCACCCCCCAGGAGCTGGCTGGCTCTCAAATCATGATCGCCCGCATGGACCCTGAACTGGCGAGCCTGTGGGATGCGCCCTCCAACGCTCCTTACTTCGTGACAAAATGACAGAAGCGATTGCAAAAAACGAGCTGGCTCAGATGTTCGCAGGGGCCGCAATGAAGGTCCGCGAGGCGCATCCGTATCTTTCGCAATTGGATTCCGTAGCCGGGGATGGCGATCATGGCATCACCATGCTGCGTGTCGTGGAATGCATGGAGCAGACCGTACATCATGACTCCTCGAATAATCTCAGCACCCTGTTGCGCGATACCGGCTGGTGTGTAATGGGAGTAGATGGTGGCGCCTCCAGCGCGTTGCTCGGAACTTTTCTTAAAGGCATGGGAGATGTGACCATCGACGAGAAATCTATGGACTGTAGAAATATGGCGAACGCATTTGAGGCAGGACTGCGCGCCGTCGCAAAAATAAGCCCCGCCCAGCCAGGAGACAAAACCATGATGGATGCCTTGTGTCCGGCGGTCAGCGCATTTCGTGCCGCAGCCGCGGGC
Organism: Acidobacteriota bacterium; assembly: GCA_021826695.1. GTDB lineage: Bacteria > Acidobacteriota > Terriglobia > Terriglobales > Acidobacteriaceae > JAKAAZ01. The sequence continues at coordinate 25,285 of JAKAYS010000023.1, forward strand.
GGGAAAAACGTCGAGCAAGCGATGGAAGACGCGGCCACGGCGGCTCAGACGGGAGCAGATTCCACAAAAAATTTTGCCGCGCGGTTTGGGCGCGCCAAATTCCTACAGGAAAAGGCCCTCGGCTGTCCCGATGCAGGCGCCGTTTCTATTGCACTGTTATTCAGCGGGTTTTCTTCAGGCCTCGCACAAGAAAGGAAAAGTTAACTATGGCAGACCTCGACGATATACAGGATGGCAAAAACTACCATCTTGATACACCTCACCAAAGTAGAGCTTTCGGACTGAGAGGAAGCAACGCGCTCGACTGGGGAATGCAAAACCGTCTGGCGCGAATCTTCAATCCGCGCGACAACAGAACGGTAATGCTGGCTGTCGATCACGGCTATTTCCAGGGTCCAACCACGGGCCTGGAACGCATCGATATTACCGTCGTTCCCCTGGTGGCCTACGCGGACGCTCTGATGATCACGCGAGGCGCGCTGCGCACTTCAATCCCTCCTGAAATGACCCGGCCTGTCGTGCTTCGCTCGACCGGCGGACAAAGCATTTTGAAGGAACTGTCCAATGAACTGGTCGCCGTGGACATTGAAGATGCTGTACGCCTGAATGCTTCAGCGCTTGCTGTCCAGGTCTACATCGGCGGGATGCACGAGCATGAATCCATCGGCAATCTGGTAAAAATTGTCGATGCTGGAAACCGTCATGGCATACCGACGATGGGCGTCACAGGAGTGGGCAAAGAACTGGTCAGGGATGCGAAGTATCTCGGCCTGGCTACAAGGATTTGCGCGGAAATGGGTGCGCACTTTGTAAAGACCTATTATTGCGAAAAAGGATTCGCTCGTGTCGCTGCCGCTTGCCCGGTCCCTCTGGTCATCGCGGGCGGGAAAAAACTGGCGGAACTGGACGCGCTCAAAATGGCCCATGCCGCCATCCAGGAGGGTGCCGCAGGGGTCGATATGGGCCGCAATATTTTCCAGAGCGATGCTCCGGAGGCCATGATCCAGGCAGTGCGCGCTGTCGTCCATGAAGACGAAAAACCGGAAACGGCATACGAACTCTACCTTTCTCTAAAAAGCGTTCCGGTGGGGAGATGAACATGGTCAGAAAAAATACGACGCAAGTTGTCTGTGTCGCGGAATTTCTGGCGGCTGAAGGAAAAACCGAAGAACTGATGGCGGCACTGCATTCTTTGATCCAGCCGACGCATCGGGAGCACGGCTGTATCCGCTACGAACTCAACCAGCGGACTGATGACCCGCGACGAATCAGCTTTATTGAAAAGTGGCAGGACAATGAAATCTTTCAGAAACATTGCGCCATGCCGTACATCAAGCATTTTTTCGATGAAGTCCGGCCTGCCCTGGTGGATTCGTTTGAGGTGAAACTCTATGAAGAGGTCCTTCCCTAGCGGTCTGCGACCATCGCTCTGGACTTGCTTCGGATGAGATTGGAATTGGTCTTGAACTCGAAGTGCGGGTTTACTGTCGGGATGGCGCAGTGAACGTACGATCCAGTACAGTATCGACCGTCTTGATCGACTGAAGGTCAATCGCATCCGCGTGGCTTTGGCGGGAAGAACCAATATCTTCTACGGTGAGCCAGTCATGATCGGCTCTAACTGGACTGTCTTTCTAACTCCGTGGCCAGCAGTCGAATCCGATGACTTTACTCATCCTGGCTTCGATTACACACGCTTCAATGTGTCTTACTGGCAGAAATTCGATCGCATGCTTCGCTACGCGCGCGACAGGAACATAATTATCTCTGTCGTTCTCGATATGAATGACAGCAAAGTCCATCCCGCAGCCGGCAGCGAGGATGAATACCGGTATATCCGCTACGCCGTTGCGCGCTTTGGCAGCTTCTCCAACATCACCTGGGACCTGGGCGATGACTTGAACAGCTACCGCGACGAGGCGTGGACGCATAAGACCGGCATGCTGCTGGAGCAGTGGGACCCATATCATCATCTGGTGACCAGCCATCCTACAAAAATCATTTATCAGGACCGGGCGTCGAGCTGGTTTGGATTCACCTCTTACCAGGATTGGTCCCGCGACCAACACAACCTGATGCTGGAATCGCGCAAGCTACAGGAAAAGTCTGGACGCATTATTCCACAGACCAACGAAGAATATGGTTACGAAGACCAATATCCACTGTGGTCGGTTCCCGGTTCTGAGTCCCCCGACGTTCTACGCCGCACAGCCTGGGACATTGTGATGGCGGGCGGCTACCAGACTGCCGGAGAAACGGCGCGGCGCGGCACCAATATCTGGCCCGACACTGGCGGAGGCTGGATCAATGGACGCGGCGATGACACCATGACCATGTTCCTTGGTTACGGCCACATGGTGGACTTTTTCACCAGCTTCGACTGGTGGAAGACCGATCCTCACGATGAGCTAGTAAACAACGGGAACTACTGCCTTGCAGAACCTGGCAAGATTTACGCCATCTACCTTCCCCATGCGAGCAAAGTCACCGTGCAGCTTCAACCTGGCCGCTACCATGGTTATTGGTTCAGCGCTCTGAGCAGCCAGAAAATTCCACTCCCCTCGGTGGAGGGTCCTTCATGGACCTCGCCGGATGCGCCGGATGGCCACGATTGGGCAATTCTTTTAGAGGCGCAATAGCCGCAGATAGAGGCAATCAACGAAAGATATTATCAGCCTGTGCGGGAACCATCGTGGCCGATGCTTGAGCTGGATTCCTCAAACACCATGGGTACATGAACGGTTCAAGATCTGCGGAAAGTTCCTTGCAGCACATCCCCGTTCATAGACTTGCGGAGAGGCTGAAGCCCCTCCGCAAAATTGGTCCAAAGTCAATCGCTAAGGTCAGAATGAGAAACGCGCGCCCACTTGAACGGTGCGAGGCCCAATCTGGGTCCCCGAGATCTGACCCACGCCAGATGTTCCTATCAGAGCGTCGGGATTACTAAATACAGTGTGATTGAAAACATTCTGCGCATCGATTCGAAGCATCAGGTTCATCGGGTCTCCGAATTCCGTGAATGGAATGTTCTTTGCGACAGTCATATCCACGCCCGTCAACCCCGGCCCACGCAGACTGTTTCGGGTCGAATTTCCGAAGGTATAAGGAGCGGGAACTGCGAAGGCCGCAAAATTAAACCACTCTTGGATTGTCGGATGAGACAAGTGAGGGTTCCCCACGACGTTCGGATACCAGCTTCCTCCTTGTGCGCCGGTCTCGTTCGCACCCGGATAAGAGGTGACGTAAATTCGATTGTGTAAAAGGCGAGAGGGTGTAAGTTGGCTTTGGCCTGAGAAGCTGAAAGCCATTTCTCAAAAAGGAGACTTACACCCATGGCGAAGATTACACCGATCACCGAGCAGTTCCAACATTTCCTGGCGGAGATGAAGGAGAGTTTCTGGGGCGACCTGTATGGACGGACGCGGCAAGCGTGGAAGCAGTATTTCGAGCTGGAGTCGGAGCGGCTGCGCGACCGCTACAGCGGTCTGGAGGCTTACCAGCGTGGCCCGCGAGTGCAGCCGGACTACCGCAACGGCTATTATGAGCGGGATTTCGTGACCCGGTTTGGGACCATCCGCTTGCGCATTGCGCGCACCCGCAAGCAGAACTTCCTGCCGCCGGGCCTGGAGAAGTTTCAGCGGCGCGCGCCGGAGCTGGCGCTGCTGATCCGGGAAGCGTTTCTGCGCGGCATCAGCACCCGCCAAGTGGGGCGAATCGTGGCCACGCTGAGCGGCGAGGCGGTCAGCGCGCAGACGGTTTCGCGGCTGACCCGCGACCTGGACGATGCGGTGCGCGAGTTCCATCGGGCGCCGCTGGAAGACCAGTGGGCGTATCTGTTTTTGGACGGAGTTAGCTTGCGGGTGCGGCGTCCCAGCGGACGCCAGCGGGTGCACATGCTGGTGGCTTATGGGGTGCGCGCCA
>JAKAYS010000177.1 GCA_021826695.1 Acidobacteriota bacterium
CGTCGCTGTTGCCGGGGAAGAGCAGGGCCTTTATGGAAGTCGTCATCTGGCTGAGTTTGCAAAGCAGCAGGGATGGAATCTGGAAGGCGTGTTGAATAACGATATCGTCGGCGGCAATACGACGCCCGGCGACAAACTTCAAAATAAAAATGTTGTCCGCGTTTTCTCCGAAGGCATTCCTGCCACAGCGTCGGAACAGCAGATTCGCATGGTCCGCATGTTGGGTGGGGAAAGCGATTCGCCGTCGCGCGAACTGGCCCGGGAAATCGTCGGAGTGGCCCGTACATATTTCAAGGCCGGAGCCGCAGGATTGAACGCAGAAACCTTTCATCCAGTAATGGAGTTTCGACTGGATCGCTATCTGCGCGGCGGCGACCATTATTCCTTCAACCTTGCGGGATTTCCCGCAGTGCGCTTTACGGAGTGGCGCGAAGACTTCCATCATCAGCACCAGAATGTGCGTGTTGAAGACGGGACGCAATATGGGGACCTGTTGCAGTTCGTAGACTTTCATTATGTGGCCCATGTCGCGCAGTTGAATGCGGCGACGCTTGCCACCATGGCGTCGGCACCTGGAACGCCTGTAAATGCGCGAATCATAGCGCAAAAACTGGACAACAACACAGAACTTGCATGGGACGCGCCTACAGGAGCGCCAGCGAACACGACATATCAGATCGTGTGGCGAGATACAGCCGCACCAGATTGGCAGTTCTATGATTCTGTCGGTTCTGCTACGCGCGTCACTGTCCCGGTATCGAAGGACAATGTCATCTTCGGCGTGCGCTCTGTCGATCCGGCTGGGCATAGAAGCCCGGCAGCGTTTCCTTTTCCAGCTCGATTTAGAACGCCGCCGCTTTCCAAAAAATAGACGAATGCCGACAGGGTGCTTGTCCAGTTGAAGCCGCAACAGGATCGGCTATTACTTGTAAAGTTGGCGACATTTTTGGAGGAGTCATGCCTCTGCTAACAGCCCAAAGCCTGGAAGTCTGTCTTTATATAAGGCAAGGCGTCGATCGAAGTCCGAAATGGTTCAGGAACAAGTGCCGTAGCAGACCTCCAGCAAGGTGCAGTCGTCGTTGGATGGAGATCCCGCCATAAAGAGCTGAATTGTCTGGAAGAGATCGGCAATGCTCGCCCCTGCCATCACGGAAGATTCCAGCCGCGCATTTCCGTAAAATTCGCCAGCAGGATCTTCAGCTTCCGTCACGCCATCGGTATAGACCAGAATGCGCTCGCCCTGTTCGATGCGAATGATTTCCGACGAGTAGGTCGCATCGGGCATTAAACCCACCGGCAGGTTTCCATTGCCCAATATCCTGATTCCGTCTTCCTTATGCAGGATCGGTTGAACGTGACCGCAGTTGATATATTCGACCAAGCCCTCCGGGGTCAATTTCAACAGGATGAGCGTCGCATATTTATGGATGCTTTTATTGCAGATGTACTGATTTGCAAACATCGCAATACTCGGCAAAGACAGTCCGGCCAGGATCTGCGCATGCACCAATCCCTGTAACGTTGAGCCAAGCAGGGCAGCGGAGACGCCCTTTCCGGAGATATCGGCCACCACCACGTAGAGGCCATTTTCCGTGGCCACAACATCGTAAAAGTCTCCGCCAATTTCCTTGCAGGGAACACTCTGGGCCTTGACACGCGCGTGCGGCAATTCAGGGATACGCACAGTCATCAGACCCCGTTGAATTTCCGCTGCGATGTTCAATTCTTCGCGGTAGCGGCGTGCAGCCTCCTCGGCCCGCGCCAAAGAAGCATTTTCGACCAGCACTGCGGCCTCAGTAGCGATCGTCTTCAGCAGATCGCTGTCCACTCGCATCAGTTTGCCACGCTGCTTGTGGCTGTCCAGATACAGTATTCCGAGAATCTCTCCCTCTGGAAGTTCTTGCTCGGAGGCGCGCTTCCGGAGTGGTATGCAAATGACAGTGCGAAGACTTTGAGCGACGATGCTATCCGAGGGAGAGCCAGCATCGCCGGAGAGCGTATCGGTGACGATGAATTCCGATGCGCTGCGAATTGCCTGTTGAATGGCGGAATGGGAGATGGTCGAATCGTCTTCCAGCGGCTCGTGTTGCGCATTGCGGCCGACAGCCAGTCGCAGCTTGCCAGCAGGGTCTTTCAGGAAGACATAGCCGCGTTCCACCTGCGTCAGTTGGAGAGTGGTTTCAATCAAGGAAATAAGAATCTCGTGGACTGCACCCACGCCGTTCAGCTTCCTGGCCGCCTCTAAGAACCACCTGAGCTTCTCCAGTTCGGATGCGGGCTGCATCTGGTGAAGCAGACCGCGCAGTGCTGACGTTGTATCGTCGGGCTTCCCGAAGCGCAGGAGCGGGCCTTGCAGCGACCCAATATGGATAACATCATTGGGAGACAGTGTGTGACGGTAGATTCGCTGGCCGTTGACGTAACATCCGCTGCGGCTGCCACAGTCCACGAGATGGAACTGGTCCTGGTCGTACTGTATTTCCGCATGGCTTCTGGAAATATAGGAATACGGAAGAACAATGTCCTTATCGGGTAAACGCCCTATTGTGAATGGAGAATGGGTGATGACCGTCTCATGCTGCGAGGAGCCATCGACCAACAACAGAAGCATGCTGGGTGTGGGCCGCATAGTATTCATCATCTTAACTCGGAGTCCGCTTCAGTAGATTTCGTCGGTCGCCCCACAAGGTCGAGATTGTCCTGCAAAGTCTTGCGTTGAGCGGGAAAAGTACTGCATTTAGCTTCCAGTAGGATGTTGCCACAAGGGAGGAAACAAAGTCACCGGCCAATGTGTGCCACGTCCATATCCTGAACATTGTCTGCGGTCCTGTTTTTCCTTGCACACACTTCCAAGAAATGCGTATATACTGGGCGCATTCTTGTAACAGGTAGGCGTTGGAAGGCTATTTGAGATGAAGGAAGTTTCAAGCAGTAAGCCGAAAGGTATATTCCATTTGAAAGGGGATTTACATGTCAACAGCGAAGACGAACCTGGAGCGATTGGAGGAAGCAGGAATTCTGAAGCAGGAACATTTCTCCGACCAGGACAGGAAACACATTGAGAGCATCAGCACGGAGGAGGTTGAGGTCCTTGTCAAACTACGGAAGAAGATGGGCGCTGCACCTGCTGGTAAGGACCACATGAGGCCAAATTTCCCTGTTTAGCCTGTTTTTCTGACGCAACTGCTACCCCCAACGCGAATGCGCACAAAAGTACAAAGAGACGAAGTGCTTCAGTTGGGCGGGCAATGCACGATGCACTGAATCCCATCCCCCCTTCAGAAGACTGTCGCCCACAATCACAATATTGTGAAATGGAGTTCTTGTGCCAATTTTGGGCAGTTCCACTCATAGTCAGACCTTATGGAGCAAGATTGGTCTGGCGGAGGACAGGCTGACTGCGGCCAGCGATCGCTTCTGGACCCATCCCGATCTGGCCTGGATGCTGCCGGACTTTTTGGTCCAGCTACAGTGCGTGATGCGAAGCGGGCTCGCGCTGATGGCAACTGCAAGAGATCGGGCTTGCGGACTTGCAGGAGATCCTGTGGCGGATGCCACGGCAGTTTATTTAGACGCGCACATCCGCGAGGAGAAGGACCACGACGAATGGCTGTTGCAAGACATTGAAAGCATCGGCATCCTTCCAGACGAAGTCCTGAACGCTACGCCCGGTCCGGCTGTTGTTTCGTTATTGGGGGCCCAGTATTTCTGGCTTTTTCATGCGCATCCGGTTGCTATTTTCGGATATCTAATCGTGCTCGAGGGGTATCCACCCCTGGCGCAGCAGTTGGATGAAATCAGGATCAGGACCGGGTTTCCGGAGAGCGCCTTCCGCTGTCTCAAGGCACATGCGGAAGATGATCCCGGCCACATTGCTATGCTGAACAGCACGCTGGATCAAATGCCGCTGACGGGCAACCAGGCTAAGTTCATCGGATTGAGTGCGCTGCACACCATCGATGCAGTAGCAGCCGTCTTTGAGCAGTTGATCGAAAATTGTAAAGTTTCCCGGAATTTATCGCGGCAATATGGGCAATTCTCACAAAACAGCCATGCATGAAGGACAGACAATTTCGCATTACAAGGTCATGGAGCGGCTTGGCAATGGAGCCATGGGGATCGTGTGCAAGGCGGAAGACCTGCGTCTGAACCGCTTCGTCGCCCTGAAGTACCTTGCTCCCTCAACCATGGCAGATGCTGGCCTGAAGCAAAGGCTATTGCAGGAAGCGCGCGCGGCTTCTGTTCTCGATCACCCGAACATTTGCAGGATCCATGAGATTGAAGAGCTTCCGGATGGTCAGATTGTTTTGGTGATGGCTTATTACGAAGGTGAAACGCTGGCGGCCCGGATCGCGCGTGGACCGTTGAATCTGACTGCTGCCATGCAGCTTGCCTCCCAGTTGCTCTCCGGCTTGAACCATGCTCATGAATATGGAATTATTCACCGGGACATCAAGCCTTCCAATCTGATGATCAGCAGAAACAGCGAGCTGAAGATCGTGGATTTCGGACTGGCTAAACGACCGTATTTAGAACAGGCGCTTACCGAGCCTGGCGTCGTGGTCGGTACGCTCAGCTATATGTCTCCGGAGCAGATTCTTGGCAAAGATATCGACCATCGCGTCGATCTGTGGGCATCCGGAGTAGTTTTCTATGAAATGCTTTGCGGGAAGTTGCCATTTTCCGGTGAAAGTCCGTACACGGTTTTTGAGGCGGTCATTCGAAGCAAACCCAAGTCGATTCTGGAGCACAGGCCTGAGCTTTCCCATGCGGTTCAAATGGTCCTCGAACGCTCGCTGGCGAAAGACCTGACGCATCGATATCAGAATGCAGCAGAGTTTCTAGCAGCCCTGCGGTCCCTGGCAAACGCGGAGTTCGAACCTACGCGCTCCGTGCAAATGATGCCTGAGCTTTTCGATCGCAACGAAGTGGATAAGAATGAAAAATCGGTGCTGGTTCTGCCATTTACTTGCCTGGAAGCGAACGAGGATGGAGATTATTTTTGCGATGGCCTGACGGATGAGATCATTACAGATCTTTCGACGGTCAGCTCTCTGCGCGTGATCTGCCGCACCTCCGCCATGCGGTTAAAAGGGACCAGCGACTCAGCCCAAAAGATTGCCAGGGAATTGAAAGTTCGTTACGTACTCGAAGGAACGGTGCGGCTGGGAAGCAAATCGCAGACACACAGTCAAAGCATCCGTGTTACCGCCAAGTTGATCGATCCCTTGAACGATTCGCTGCTCTGGGCGGAAAAGTACAGCGGAAGCATGGAAGATGTCTTTGCGATTCAGGAGAACATTTCGCGCCAGATCGTAGCGGCCCTTAAGGTGCAACTGACGCCTTTGGAAGTAAAGCAGATCGTGGCACGCCCTATCCCGGACATTCACGCCTATCAGTATTATCTGAAGGCCAAACACGAGATCCTGAATTATTCGCGAGAGTCGCTGGATCGCGCTCTGGAATATCTACAGATGGGCGAACGACTCGTCGGAAACAATGGGCTGCTGCTTTCGGCCAAGGGCCAGGTGTACTGGCAGTATGTCAACGCCGGAATTTCGTCCGACCCCGAGTATCTTGTGAAGGCGAAAGACTGCGCGGACCGGGCCCTCAAACTCGACCCTGAATCCGCCCACGCATTTCGACTGCTGGGTCTGATCAGCGTGCAGGAAGGGAAGGCACAGGAAGCTGTCCGGTATTTGAAGAAATCAATCGCGGCCGATCCAAACGACTCCGACAGCTTGAGTTGGTACTCTGCCGTCTGCGGTTTCAGCGGTAAGGCGCACGCCGCCATGCCGATCGGCAAGCGCATTCTCGAGATCGATCCATTGACGCCCGTCTATCGCTTTATTCCTGGGCTGCTGTCCTTGATGGGCGGGGAATTTGCGGACGCGGTGCCATCCTTCGACGATGCTATTAAGCTAGACCCGACCAACAGCATGCTGCTGTGGTGTCGAGGCCAGGCACTCGCATTGGATCGGAGAAAAAGCGAAGCCCTGATGCAGTTCAGCAGCTTGGAAAAGGAACACCCAGATCATTTTTTTGCACAGTTGGCGAGACTGATGAGCGCCGCCATGACAGAAGATAGGGAAGCGTTCAACAAGAATGCTACGGACGAACTCAAGCAAATCATAGGCTGCGATCCTCACTACTCCTGGTATATGGCGGAGTGTTTTTCATTGCTCGGGGACACTGCATCGGCGCTTGCCTGGATGGCAACCGCGATGGACAAAGGATTCATCAATTACCCGATGATCAGTCGATGGGATCCGCTGCTGGAAAATCTGCGGCGCGCTCCGGAATTTAGACAACTGCTCTCGCAGGTAAGAGAGCGTTGGGAAAACTTCGAGGTCTGATTGGAAACCCATGTGCCAATCCGTCAAGGCAGGCAACGCGTAGCGCTGGAGGGCTGGCAGCATTCTCCGCTGGAGGGCGCGCGGCCAATCCATGCGCCCGATCCTTTGAAGCGGATGGAAGTAACGGTAGATCG
>JAKAYS010000178.1 GCA_021826695.1 Acidobacteriota bacterium
GCACCCGGCAACTATTCGCAGATACCTCTGGACAGGTGCGCCTTCTTTCATAGAAGAATGACGAACCTTTTTTCAATTACAACATCTTTAAAATTTGAAAATTATCGGTCCTCGCTGCCTATTCCGGCGCGTCCAGGTCTGTTTCGGCGATGGCTTCGAGCGACGAGGCTTCGACATTCCACGTTTTCAGGATGGAAAAAATTGTGCCGATGGAAAACCCGGCGCGCACCATGTTGCGGACGATGCGCGCGGTCTCTTTGTCGTTTGTCGGCTGGCGCAGGCGTTTGCGTTCGATGTAACGCCTCGCCAACTCCGGCTCCGGCAGCTCGGCATAGGCGGCGTCGAGCGTTTTGCCGATGATATCGCCATGCACGCCGCGCTGGATGAGGTCCTGTTGTACGCGGCGGCGGCCAAATTTTTCGTTCTCCTGGCGCATGCGCGTATAGTCGGCGGCATAGCGCGTGTCATTTAGATAGCGCTGGTCTTTCAGGCGAAGAATGACGGCCTCCATCTTCGCGTCGCCGGCCTCGCCCGGTTCGACGCGAAGACGCATCAGCCGTTTCAGCTCGGCGACGGTGCGCATTTTGCGTCCAAGACTGCGCACGGCATAGTCGTAAAGCGCAGCTTCTTCCAGCGGTTGACGCTCCCGCGACTTCTGCCCTTTGAACCCTTTGGATTTCCCGCCAAATGCCATGTGCGTTCCCGTTCCGCTTGTGATCTGGCCAAAAAATTGAACGAAAGTGTGTGACTTCAAATCTACAGATCAAATCCTACTCTGGATGAGGGAAATGCGAGCGCTATTCCAACCTGTTGTGAATCATCGACTTGCACGCGGCACTGGATTGCATGTTGCACGAAAGTAGTGACTAACCATGAACCTTGGTAACCACGGACCCTCGCAAAGCATCCCGTTTCCCATTCAGGTCGTCTATGGTGGTAGGGAGTGTCTACAGCACGTGCTATAAGCTGCCGAGGATTTGTGGCTATTTCTCTTGATGCATTTGCCGGGTCGTTCATCTCAATTCAAAGACACGCCCGTAGTTCGTCTTCGATATCCGAGCGAGTGGCATCCCAGTTTGTAAGAGCGGCATGCGCTTGCCTCCTCTGTGCGTGCTTCGGCATGGTTTCCTCCACGCAGGCGCAGAATGTTTCACAGAGCCAAAACTTTACGCCCGCGCCGGTGGATGCAGGCTTCGGCCCACTCGATACCTCGCAGCCGGTGGGAATTACGGCGCAACAGATCATCGCACGCTTTGCCGCCAAGGAAAGCCAGTTCAAGCTGGCGCTGAACAACTACACCTACCGCCGCAGCGTGAAGCTGGACACACTCGATTACGATGGAAGCGTCGATGGTGAATATGTCCAGGTGGACGACATCGTATTCAGCCCATCCGGGAGCAAACACGAGATCGTCGTCTACGCGCCGGACAACACGCTGACGCGCGTTTCGATGAGTCCCGCGGACTTCGACGACATCGAGCATCGCCTTCCCTTTACGCTGACCAGCGAAGACATCGACCAGTATCGCGTGGCCTACGTGGGGAAACAGCGCATCGATCAGGTTGGGACGTATGTGTTCGACGTGGCCCCGAAGCAGGTGCAAAAAGACCGCCGATATTTCTTAGGGCGCATCTGGGTCGACGCGCGGGATTTCCAGATCATCGTGACCAACGGGAAGAACATTCCGGACAATACCAAGCGCGGACAGGAAGACCTTTCCGTTCCCTTCACCACATATCGCCAGCAGATCGACGGTAAATACTGGTTCCCGGTCTACACAAAGGCCGAGGGAGTGCTGCACTTCAAGGGCTGCAAAGAGTGCCTGCCCAACGACGTTCCGCTGAGAGAGATCGTGAAATATAACGATTACAAGCGGTTCGGCACGGACAGCCACATCATCTATAACGGTGTGGACATTGCGAGTGGACAGCCGGGCCCATCGACTGGGTCGGGGCCATCGGCAGCACCCAGGACAACCAGTTCACTTTCGACGGGCGCGCAGTCCACTGAAAAACACGCAAGCCAGCCGAATCCAACGAAAGAGTAGCGAGTTGATGGTGCTCTCCCACCCTTTGTGCAAAGACGCACAAAGGATGGGGCACCACAATGTTTTGTTAAGTCTTGACCTGAAAATACTCTAGCGAACCGTAACAATCGCTGGCTTTTCCTCCGGCGCATACTTTCTGATTTTTGCATCCTGAAACCGCAGCATGGAGGCGGTAATGGCTTCGCGGGCCTGCGAAGCATCTTGCCAGCCCTTCACTTCCACGCGCTTGCCTTCCAGGTCCTTATAAATGGCGAAGAAGTGGGTGATCTCCCGCAGCATGTGGGGATAGATTTCGGTGTAATTCCAAACGTCGGCATAGCGGGGATTGCTGCGACCCACGGCCAAAATCTTTTCATCCGGAATTCCCTGGTCCAGCATTTGCAGCAATCCGATGGGGCGCACTTCCATCAGGCATCCGGGAAAGCTGGGGGAATCGACCAGCACCAGCACGTCCAATGGATCGCCATCCTCGCTCAACGTGCTGGGGACGAAGCCGTAATCTCCGGGATAATGCACCGGCGAGTGGAGGTTCCGGTCCAGTCGAAACACATGCAGGGTCTTGTCGTACTCATATTTGTTCACGGCCCCATAGGGGATCTCGATCACCGCGTGAATCACCTCCGGCGCTTTCTGTCCGGCAGGGAGTTCCAGATAATTCGTCATGCAATTTTCCTTGCTGTTGGCGGGCTTGGCAAATTGCCAGGCCAACTACGTATAATCAGCTACGATGAAGGCCCATGTCTATGTGATGCTTCGCAAGACCGTGCTGGACCCCCAGGGACAGACCATCCACGGCGCTTTGCGCAAGATGCAATATCGCGGCGTGGAAGACGTCCGCCAGGGAAAATATTTTCTGCTCACCCTCAACGACTCGCTGGCGTTGCCGGAGGCGCAGCTCGAAGTGGAGCGCATCGCGCGCGAAGTGCTGGTCAACCCCGTGATTGAAGAGTACACGTATCGGCTGGAACCGTAGGCCGAGACGGTCTCCGTGAGATTCTCGCGCAGCCGTGAAACCGCTTCCGCCACGTACAATAAATATCTATGTGTGGCATTGTTGGATACGTGGGCAGCAAGGACCCGGTCCCGGTCATTATTGAAGGGCTGCGGCGGCTGGAATATCGCGGCTACGATTCCGCTGGCATCGCGGTCGCAGGCGGCCCGAACGGCCTGGAGCTGCGGCGCGCGCCGGGAAAACTGAAAAATCTGGAAGAAGTTCTGCGGCAGCATCCCGTGCATGGCACGTATGGGATTGGCCATACTCGCTGGGCGACACATGGCCGGCCCACCGAGGAAAATGCCCACCCGCACCGCGACTGTACCGGGAGGCTCGTGGTGGTGCATAACGGCATTGTCGAAAATTATCTTCAGCTCAAGCATCGACTGACCGCGCAGGGCCACAAATTTGTCACCGAGACAGATACGGAAGTGATCGCGCATCTGATTGAAGCGGAACTTTCTACGGCGGGAAAAAGCAATCGGAAGATTGCGCTGGAGGAAGCGGTGCGCCACGCTGTCCACCATCTGACCGGGGCCTTTGCCATTGGCGTCGTTTCAGCAGACCACCCGCAGAAGATTGTCGCCGCGCGCAGCGGACCGCCCGCGGTCATCGGCCTGGGCGATGGTGAATACTTTATGGCGTCGGACGTTCCGGGAATTCTTCATCACACGCGCGACCTTTATTTTCTGGCGGACGGCGACATGGCCATTTTGACGCCCGATGGCGTCACGCTCACCGACTTCGACGGCAATCCCCTCGAACGAAAAGTGCAGCACATTGCGTGGGACCCGATCCAGGCGGAAAAAGGCGGCTACAAACACTTCATGCTCAAGGAGATTTTCGAGCAGGGGCGGGCCGTCCGCGACACCACGCTGGGCCGCGTCTCGCTCGACACGGGCAAGGTTTTTCTCGACGACATGCAGATCACCGAGACTGAGTTTCGCGCCGCGACCAAAATCAACATCGCCGCCTGCGGTACCAGTTGGCATGCCGGACTGGTCGGCAAATATATGATCGAGCGGCTGGCGCGCCTGCCCGTCGAGGTCGATTACGCGAGCGAGTATCGTTATCGCGATCCCATCGCCGATCCGAAAGCCATCGGCCTGCTGATTACGCAGTCCGGCGAGACGGCGGACACCATTGCGGCGCAAAGAGAAATTGCTTCCAAAGGCTCGAAGACCCTGGCCATCTGCAACGTGGTTGGCGCAATGATTGCGCGGGAAGCGAACGGCACCATCTATACCCATGCCGGGCCGGAGATTGGCGTTGCCTCCACCAAGGCGTTTACCGCGCAACTGACTGCGTTATTCATACTTGCGCTCTACCTGGCGCAGCAACGCGGGACGGTGGACCAAGCGCAAAGCCTGGCGCTGGTCGAGGAACTGACCCGCATCCCGAACAAGATTCGCGATATTTTGAAGCTGTGCGATGCTCCCTGCGTGGCCCTGGCGCGGACCTATTCGACCGCGCGCGATTTTCTTTTTCTGGGGCGCGGCATCCATTACCCCATTGCGCTGGAGGGCGCGCTGAAGCTGAAGGAAATCTCCTACATCCATGCCGAGGGCTACCCGGCAGGCGAGATGAAGCACGGCCCCAACGCGTTGATCGATGAAACGTTGCCGGTCGCGGTCCTGGCCACGCAGGACCGTAACGATCCAGCCTCGAAACTACGGTACGAAAAGACGCTATCCAATATTCAGGAGGTCACGGCGCGCTCCGGAAAAGTAATTGCTGTGGCGATTGAAGGCGACAAGGAAATTGGCCAGTTGGTCGATCATGTACTGTATATCCCGAGCGCGCCAGAACTGTTGCTGCCGCTGCTGGAAGTCGTCCCGCTGCAATTGCTCGCGTATCACATGGCCGTCCGCCGCGGCTGCGACGTAGATCAGCCTCGCAATTTGGCCAAATCCGTTACTGTCGAATAAGCGTCCTCTCCCACCCTTTGCGCAAAGAACGCACAAAGGATGGGGCACCCCCAATAATTTCAATAGAGACGCCCAAGTTTTGTTAACACTTGACCTGAGACTGCTCTGACTGGTACAGAGTGTCGATCCTTACGGCCATGTGTTTCTTTATTTCCGTTTTCGAGTTGGAGCGGCATGGCCATCTCCCAGAAGCGGAACGTCATCTTTTTTACACGCCGCGATGAGCGCCTTGTCGAGGGTTGCCAGTGGAATCTGCTTTCTCATGGCGAGTTCCAGATACGCCGCGTCGTAAACGGACAACTTATGCTTGCGCGCCAACCGAAGGACCTCTGCCTCCTCTGGAACCAGATCGACAGTAATGTTGAACAGGGCTACATCTCGTAAAAATGCCGCTGTGTCCGCCGCGCGAATTCGTCCGTTACGTTCGCTGACCACCAGTACATTGCGCAGTTCATACCAGAACAGTGAGGGTACGAAAATCGCCTCTTCGTTGCGCACTCGGTCCAGAGCGAGGTCCGCGTGTGGGTGGTCTTCATCCCGGAAGGCCCAGGAACATGCGATCGAGGAATCAAGGACAAAGGCCATCAGCCCTTGCGCCCTTTATCGCGGGCGGAAAGCAACTCCTTGACGGTGATCGAAGGCATACGACGCCGACGTTCCTGTATACGTTTCACCGCCTCGGCGACCTGAGAACGGCGTTGATCGATTTCAGGGACAAGGCGGGCAATGGAACGCCCGTGTCGAGTGATTAGAAGTGTCTCCCCGCGCTCGACATCATCGAGCAACTGAGGAAGATGGGTTTTTGCGTCGGAAGCCTGAATGGATCTCATATCGACCAGTCTATCAGACCAGTCAATATGAGCGAGGTCGATTACGCCCTTTCCCCCTTTGCGCAAAGGACGCACAAAGGATGGGGCACCCCAATAATTTCAGTAGACACACCCAAGTTTTGTTAACGTTTGACCCTGAGACTGCTCTAATTCAGGACAGACAATAGCGAGCTGCGTCCGGCGAGGGACAAGAGGCCCATGACCAGACTGTAAATCCCTGTCAAGGCGGAAACAAAGCGCAGGACTTGCGGACGGCGCCGCGATATGGTCGTAATCGAAGCCATGGCGAAAGCCGAGCACGGCCGCGGTGAACAGGGGGCGACATACAGTGTGGTATGCGTCGTCACTGGGTCTTTCGCAGGGCTGCGGCGCGCGATGCTTCCCGTTGCGCATGCGGAAACGAGATGGCCTCGTCCATGAGATCGGAA
>JAKAYS010000024.1 GCA_021826695.1 Acidobacteriota bacterium
ATGGATTTCAAGTGGCCTGTGTAGATCAGCTTCATCAACAGGTTCAGAAGATCGGTTTCGTTGATTTTGGTAGCCGCAATGTCCGCAGGCTCGGCGGGTATCCGATGAAGAAAGGCGTCCAGCACATTTTGGGCGATAAAACCGCTGGCCACCAGATAGTCGCCCAGGCGTCCCCCGTGGCCAGCTTGAAGTTCGAGCGCCATTGTCACCTGCTCGATGGTGACCAGTTTTGCCTGAATCAGCAGATCACCCAACCTCATTCGTGATTTGATGGCATCCTCCTGGCGACAAAATTGTCTTCCCACTCTCTGACAAAATGATTTTAACTTTGCTCACAGTCAGTGGCTGGCTATCTGGTATCGACTGTATGTTTTGAGGCCCATAATGGTACTGACTTACTCGGATGCCCATTGTGGGACTCAACTCCTTGGCATACGCGTGGCGCTTGCCGTAGGGATTCAAGATGCGCCGACTGGCGCTGGCTCCACAAATCATCAAAAAGACAAAAAGCTGTCCGAATGCGGTGGCTGATATTCAATCCCCACTGCTGGTCAACACCAGCTTGCCATTCTTTACCCCGCGCAGGCTCAGAATGGAGTCTGCGACATGCTGTAGATCCCGTGCGTTCCCTTTCAGGGAGAAGAATGGAGATTACAGCATGCATTCTCGTTTACGCGCAGAGCGTATAACATAAATGCAGAAATACAGTTCGTCCCGGATATCGCTCAAGGCATATCGATCGCTCTTTCAGCCTGGTTATGGCGTGAGATGTTTCTTAATCTGTGACAACAGGGACACAATGCAAACCTCTAACTATTTCCTATATCGCTGCGGCTTCATCTGCTCTGGCCTGGTTCTCTACACTGTTTTCTCCCACTCACCCATGCGTGCGCAAAGTACACCTCCGACGGCCCGGACGATCCTTTTGCCCAGCAGCAAAGAAATCATGGAGCCAGTTCCCGGTGGTCCGCGGAAAACCAACAGCCTGCCGATGATGCTGGCCATCTCTCCGAACGGACGCTATATCGCCACGGTGAATGCCGGTTATGGCACCTATGAGTCGAAGTTTGAGCAGTCCATTGCGGTCCTCGACACACGAACAGGTCAATTCCTCGACTTTCCGAATGGACATACGCCGAATCACGCGAAGCAAACGCTGTTTTCAGGTTTGGCGTTCAGCAGTGATGGCAGCCATCTTTACGCCAGCATCGCTTCGCTGAGCAACCCATTGCCGGACGGTAGCTCTGCGGTTGGCAACGGCATCCTGGTATATGGATTCACGCCCGGAAAGCTGGTAGAAGAACGTATTATTCCCATCCCGCTGCAACGGCTGGCCGATGGCAGGCAGCAGAACGCGTTGACCCGCAAACCTCTACCGCCGGGAATGGCGAATCCATACCCTACAGGCATTGCCGTTGCAGCGGGCGCCTCCAGAAGTGGGGCCAGCGACAGGATTCTGGTTGCTGACAATCTTTCCGATGATGCGTTGCTGATCCAGGCAGACGATGGCCGAATTCTGCATCGCTTCGATCTCTCGACCAGCAGCACGGTCCCTGCGTCCTATCCCATAGCCGCGATTGCGACGCGAAACGGCAACCTCGGTTTTGTGGCGCTCTGGAATGCCTCCGCGGTTGCAGAGCTGGATCTGAAGAATGGTCGTGTACTGCAGATTCTGCCGTTGCTGCCGCCGCGCGTCGCCACCGATCCAAGTTCGCATCCCGCTGCGCTTGCACTCAACCAAAGTGAATCTGTCCTCTATGTCGCGCTGGCGAATCGCGATTCCGTGGCGGCGGTGGCCGTAGGGCCAGAAAAGGCGGGCAGTGTCAAAAAGACTCAGCCCATGCGTCTACTCGGATTCTTCGACACCCGTCTGCCTGGACAGATTTACTTCGGCGCTGTGCCCGACGCGCTGGCTCTCTCGCCGGACGGGGAACGTCTTTACGTGGCCGATGCAAGTCTGGATGCGATTGCGGTTTTCAATCCGCGCGCGCTCAGACTTAACAGCAAAGTACCGATCCATCCACTGGGATTTATACCCACGGAGTGGTACCCAACGGCGCTGGCTGCAACCGCGAACCATCTCTATATCGCCACCGGCAAGGGGCAGGGAACAGGGCCGAATAATTTCTCCCAGCCCCGCGTTGCCAATGCAGCAGAGGAAAGGCCTGTCCCGCAGACTTACATCGCCAGGCTTCTATACGGTTCTCTGGCAGCGGTGGACACGAACGCCGCGGAAAAGCATTTGTCCCAATTAAGCAGCGAGGTGCTGGAGAGCAACCGCATGCGTGCCGCACAGCAACAGGTCGCATTTTGTGTCGGAGCAAACCCGATCCGCCATATCATTTACATCATCAAAGAAAATCGATCGTACGATCAGGTCTTCGGCGATTTGAAGGCTGGGGATGGCGACTCGAGCCTGACGATGTACGGCGAGGCCATCACACCGAATGAACATAAGCTCGCCACGCAGTTCGGCATTCTGGACAACTTTTATGATTCTGGCGAAGTTTCCGGCGATGGCCATGTCTGGTCGACCGCCGCGATTACCAGCGACTACACGGAGAAGACCTGGCAACAGGGTTATCGCGGCGGTCAGCGCACCTACGACTATGAAGGCGTAGTTGCGAAGGGGTATCCTTTGCGGGAAAAAATTTCCGATATCGATGAGCCGGACAGCGGGTATCTCTGGACGAACCTGGCTCGCCATAATAAAACCTATTATCACTTTGGCGAATTCGTTGCGACGACGTTCTGCGGCGCTTCCAAAATGCCCGCACAGGAGAAAAGTCCGCGCAGCGGTACACCCGAACCGGCACCTGTGACCTGCGTCCCCAACGATATCCGCAAAGGCGATTCCATCCCTGTCAACTATGGTGGAGGCATCAGCCAGTATCCATGGAACATTCCTCTTATTGCCCAGGACGTGGCCACCAAGCCTGAACTGGTCGGACATTTCGATCCTCAGTATCAGGACTTCAATCTGAGTGTTCCCGACCAGTTTCGCGTGGCCGAGTTTTTAGTCCACTTCAACAAGTGGGTTGCCGACCGCCGACGCGGACAGGACACCATGCCGCAATTCGTCATGCTTCGCCTGCCCGACGACCACACGGCTGGTACTAAACCCGGAATGCCGCGTCCCGAAGCGTCGATCGCCGACAACGACTTGGCCGTGGGCCGCGCGGTGGATGCCGTTTCGCACAGCCAGTACTGGAACGACACGGCATTTTTTATCCTGGAGGACGATGCCCAGTCGGGAGCCGACCACGTGGACGCGCATCGCAGCCTGATGTTGGTGATCAGCAAATATGCGCCACGCCAAGGCCCGGACGGAAAGCCGTTCGTGGACCATCACTTCTACACGACAGTCAGCGCCGTTCACACGATTGAAAGTTTGCTCGGGCTGCCCCCCATGAACAACAACGACGCCTTCGCTCCGCTGATGGCGCCGGAATTTTCCGGCAGAGGAATGCAGCCAGCGTACAGCGCGGATTACACCAACCGCGACAACGGACGCATTTATCAGGCCAATACGCCAAAAAGTCCCGGGGCAAAACAATCTGCGCAAATGGATTTCAGCCACGCCGACATGGCCGATACTCAGAAGCTAAATGTGATCTTGTGGCGCGATGCGAAGGGAAACCTGCCAATTCCGCCGCAGTTGCAAGCGCACGGTATTTCGCATGGCCGAGCGCGAACGAATTTCGCGGACCCCAACCATGACAAGGACTAACTTTTCGACGGGTGGCCTGCATTTCATTTTTTGCGTCCAGAACAACATTGAGTGATGCTCGACGCCTCGGTGGAGCGGTCTGGAGTAGGGGAGAGTGAAGCTTTGTCCGATCCAGGCAACCAGTCGATTCTATTCGGCTTTTAACCGGACAGCGGTGATGTGCCATGATCGGGTGGCTCCCCGAAAGGCGAGCAGGCTTACCGTGCTACATGGTGTTGGCTTAGAAATGCATCGCGCAATTGCGGATCTCGGAATGCTTCGGTGCCCCCAGGTCGCAATGTAGAGAGGGCACCGGTCACATTTCCAGCGTAAGCACATTCCGCTGGATCCGCACCTTGCAAATATAAGGAAAGAAAGCCCGCATTGAAGCTGTCGCCAGCCCCGATGGTGTCCACAGGTTGTACGAGTACGGGTGGAATTCGAGAGAGTTTTCCGTCGGCTTGTACCAATGCGCCACGAGAGCCGCATTTTACGGCAATGCAAGGCACGCGTTTGGACAGTACCAGAAGCGCTTCCTCCACGGTGTCGCGTCTGGCCATCCGGCAGGCTTCATCTTCATTCGGCAGCAATACGTCCACGTACTCCAGAAGCTGATCCAGGACCCCGTCCCAGCGGTCTTCTGGGTCATCATTCGTGTCCAGCGATATCGTCAAGCCTGCGTGTTTTAAATCGCGAAACAATGCAGGCAAATCGGGGGCCAGCGCGCGTTGCAGAAAAAGGGAGGACAGATGGAAATGCCGCGCGGAGGCAAGATACTCGAAGTTGAGGTCGGCGCGCGACATGACGCTCATGGTACCGGGATATGTCAAAATACGACGCCGCGCACCGTGATGCAACAAAATTGTGACTCCGGTATTCGTTGGCCCGTCCGCGTGGATTGCGTAGGACAGATCGACGCCGCTTTCTCCCAGGCGATCCAGGGCCATGCGTCCTAGCTCATCCGCGCCAACTCGCGTGATGAAGCCGACGCGACGACCCAGGATCGCGAGATTGTGCGCCAGGATCGCGGAGGAACCGCCGAGTGTGGCCTGGAAATCTGTGGCAAGCACTTCGCGTTCTAACGGGAGGACTTCCGGCAGACCGTACAGCACCAGGTCCATGTTGATTTCGCCAGCAATGCTGATGTCAAATCGAATCATAGTCAGTTTTCGCGCTCAGAGGGAGATAAAAAGGTTTGCTTTTATAGCATCGACTCAGGTACTATTAGTTTCGTTTTATTACTTTCCTGGGCAAACGCGTATATATTTAATATTTCTGTTTATTTCTTTTTTATAGACTCTAACAACCATTGGATACAGAGGACAACGACGTGGATCGTTTATTCAGTTTATTGAATCTCAGCAATGAAGAAAAGGCCATGCGCGGATTGTTGCACACACCGGGAGAGATCGCCCAACAGCCAGACACCTGGGCGTCGACCTTTCTGACTGTCCAGCAGCGACGGGCTGAAATAGAAGAATTCCTCCAATTGGCAGGCATCGATCGGGAATCGACGGAATCTAGGGAGCGGCCTATTGTCTTCCTTATCGGGGCCGGAACTTCAGACTATATCGGCCAATCTCTGATGCACCTGTTTCGGCGGAAATGGCATTGTGAGGTGGTTGCCGTGGCCAGCACCGACCTTTTGACCGGCTTTGAAGATTACATTCTTCGCGGCCAGAAGTATCTGTGGATCTCATTTTCCCGATCTGGCGACAGTCCGGAAGGCGTCGCCACCCTGGAAAAGGCCCTGGACGAGTGCCCGGACATTTTCCATCTTGTCGTATCGTGCCATGCCGAGGGCCAGATGGTTCGCGCCTATGGTAAAGATCGGCGGGTGTTTGGGCTGCTGCTGGACGACGCGGTAAACGACCGTGGCCTGGCCATGACCAGCTCATTTTCCAATATGGTCGTCTGCGGCCAGTGCCTGGCCAATATCTGGGACCTGGAAGAGTACGAAGGAATTCTCCGCGCTTTGATTGCAAGTGGAGAACGATTTCTGGAGACATCCGCCGATTGTGCCTCTGCACTGGCGGAAAGCCCCTATACCAGGGCATGTTTTGTTGGCTCCGCATCGCTGAAAGCCGTCGCCAGAGAGTCTTCCCTCAAGCTGTTGGAGATGACGGCGGGTCGGATCGCAACCATGGCGGAGTCTCCTCTTGGGCTGCGGCATGGCCCCATCGCTGCGCTGAATGAAGAAACATTGTTTGTGTGCTTCGTCTCCAGTGAGAGCACGAGACAGCAATATGAAGTCGATCTGCTGAGGGAGATTGGAAGCAAGGGTGTCGTTCGGACACGCGTGGCAGTCGGCATCGATTGCAAAAGAGGATTCAAGGGCGTCGCCGAGCATTTCCTTACCCCTGGCTTGCAGATTTCCGTCCCCGATTTGTACCGACCGCCGCTCGATGTGATCTTTGGGCAGTTGCTTGGACTTTTCTTTTCCATTCGCTGCAATCTAAAGCCGGACACGCCTAGTCCCAATGGGATTATCAGTCGCGTTGTGCAGAATGTGAATATCCATAGTTAGCGGTTTTCAAATCTCCTATGAAAGAAACTTCTGAAATCGACGATAAGTTTCTGGCTATGGTGACGGCGAAGGCCGAGGTCAACCTGCGCCTGGGCGAGTTCGAGCCGAAATCCATGCTTGTCACTCCCGTACACGCAATCGAACGCGCAAAATTTCCGGCCATCGACTATCACAATCATCTGGACGCGCAAGATCCTCGCGCGGTCTTGGAGATCATGGACGCTTGCGGCATTGAACGCATCGTAAATATCACGATGAAAACTGGCGCGGAAGCATTGGCCATGATCGAGCGATTTCACGCAGCGTCCGAGCGCTTCTCCACCATCGCCTGGATGGACTGGTCCGATCTGCACTCGACGGGGTTCTTTCAGCGCGCGGTAGACCGGTTGGAACAGTTTGTGGAAAAAGGCGCATGCGGCATCAAGCTATGGAAAGACCTGGGTTTGTCCCTGCGCGATGCTAACGGAGAAATGCTGCGCATCGATGACGACCGGCTTGCACCGCTTTTTGAGAAGGCTGGAGCGCTCGGTGTCCCCGTAATGTTTCACACCGCCGATCCCGACGCGTTTTTTCTTCCTGTCGATCGCCACAATGAACGCTATGAGGAACTTGCGGCCCATCCCGACTGGGCTTTTTCCCAGACGCACTTCACGAAAATGGAATTGCTGGCACAGCGGGACCGTGTTTTCGCCAGGCATCCCAGAACCAGGTTCGTGGCAGCCCATGTGGCCGAGCGTCCGGAGGACCTGGCATACGTTGGAAGCATGCTGGAGAAACATCCGAATGTATGGATCGATATCAGCGCGCGCATTGCGGAATTGGGGCGTCAACCGTATACCGCGCATAAATTTTTTCTACGGTTTGCCGACCGCATTCTCTTTGGAACGGATTTGGTCCCAGAGATCGAAATGTATCGTTTGCATTTCCGATTTCTCGAAACTGCCGATGAATATTTCGAGTACCCGTCCCACGCTTCGCGGCAAGGTCGCTGGAACATTTATGGGATCGACTTACCGGACGACGTATTAAAAAAGATATATCGCGACAATGCCGTTGGCCTCCTTGCACACAGTTGAGAAATGCATCGGTCTGAGCGAGAGAGGATGTAGGGTCGCAGATCGTCCGACGTGAAATTCCATTGCCCGTAGCCTCCCATGCTGACACTTTTCATCCACGACAAAAGACAGCGATATAACCATTTTCTTCTGCTTGTCGCGGGATTGGGCGGCCTGCTCTATGGCGTCGATCTCGGCATCATCGGTGGCGCGCTACCATACCTGGAAGCTACCGCGCGCCTAACTGCGGGCCAGCTCTCCATCATTGTTGCGGCTGTTCTTCTGGGCAGCGTAATCTCGACCTTATTTGCCGGGATGCTTGCCGACTGGATGGGGCGCAAGCCCCTGATGACACTGAGCGGGCTTACCTTTGTTCTAAGCATTCCGGTGATTGCCCTTTCGCACGGCTACGGGCCATTGTTCTTCGGGCGCCTTTTACAGGGCATCAGCGGCGGTCTTATCGGGGTGGTTGTTCCACTGTATCTAGCAGAGTGCCTGCCCGCCTCGAACCGGGGCAAGGGCACTGGGGTCTTCCAATGGCTGCTCACGCTCGGCATCGTCGCGGCGGCCCTGATTGGGATCTACTACAGCTATCGCGTCGAAGCAGTGGCCAGGCTCGCAGACGCCGCAACCATTTTTGGGTTCAAGGACCAGGCCTGGCGACGTATTTTTTGGGTGTCGCTGCCACCGGGCATTCTGTTCGCGGCGGGCAGTTTATTTGTGGCGGAATCTCCCCGCTGGCTGTTCCGACGCGGCAAAAAGGAACTTGCGTTTGCCGCTCTTCTTCGCTCCCGCACGCCGGAGCAAGCGCACATGGAGTTGGGCGAGATGGAACAGACTGCCGTGATCGCCAACGCGCAATCCGCAACCGGGCACAAGTTCGACGGTTCCTTGTTACAGAGAAAATACGTGGTCCCTTTTCTGCTCGCTTGCGTCATCCTGTTTTGCAATACGGCGACAGGCATCAATTCGATTATTGGCTATAACACCGGCATTCTTCTCCAGAGCGGACTCTCCGATCTTCGCGCGCACTGGGGCTACGTCATTTTCACGATCATGAATTTTCTGATGACGATCGTAGGGATGACGCTTGTGGACAGGAAGGGACGCAGATTTCTGTTCCTTCTCGGTACCGCGGGAATCGTAGTCTCGCTGATCGGGGTCGGTACGCTTTTCTCCAATACCGAAAAGCAAGACATCGACTTTCGCTCCGCGATGCAGGGTATGGTCAAACCAGACCAGACCCTCACCTTGCAATTCAACAGGGCCGAAGCGAACAGGCTTCTTGCTGCCAGGGGTCAGGTGGGTAAAGGAATCGAGGCGGACCACGCATCGCTGGCAGTTATTTATTCGTACGGCGGATTTACCGCGGCCACCAACTTCGTGCGTTCCGACGACAAGGGGGCGGCCCCGATTCAAATCACACGCGAGAGCTGCGTCCCTACCAGTAGGGTCGAGGGGTTCTTCAAGAATCCGTTCGCCAACCTGGAGGCCGCTCGAACTGCTCCTCTTAAAATTGAGCAGGCCTCCATTGGCAAGGTGCCGAAGGCAAGGCATGGATGGCTCGTCGCCATCGGTCTGTATATGTTCATCGCCTTTTATGCGCTTGGCCCGGGCGTGTGCGTTTGGCTCGCGCTGTCGGAGCTGATGCCGACGCGCATTCGGTCGAACGGAATGAGTGTAGCTCTCGTGCTCAATCAGTTGGTTTCGACGACGCTGGCCGCCATTTTTCTGCCGGTCGCAAGTAAATACGGATATTCAAAGATGTTTTTTCTGTTCGCGGGATTTACCGTGATCTACATTATTACCGTGTATTTCTTCCTGCCGGAGACCAAAGGTAAAACTCTTGAAGAAATTGAAGATTGTTTCATGGCCGGAGCGCACTAGCGCTTTGGCCGCATAGATAGGTCCGTAGTTGTTTTCCGGAGGTAGCAATGTTGAACCGTCGTGAATTTTTGTGTCTTGTAGCAAGTGGCGTGGCCATAGAGACCCTGCTGCCGATGTGCGAGGCGTCCATGCGTTCCGGCCTGCTGGCCGAGGTGAACCAGTCCGCTCGCGCGCCGTTCGGTAGGCAAGCGTTTGGGTCGGGGCACTTTGGGTATTGGATGCAGGACGAATTTGGTTTGCCGGCATATTGCTATACCTGCGATCAGGACAAGGACCCCAAGGCGCGCACGCCCGTCGATCCGGAATGGCGTTCGCCCACCGACCAGACCCACCAGGTCGGCAATGACAGAATCATCGCGGCGGTGTCGAATTATGGATATGCGCAGGTGCGGCAGGATGAGGGCGCCCCGAAATTCCTGAACGACCTGAAGCCGGACGAGAAACGTTTCGGCGCGGGGATCGGTTATTTGACCGATGGCAAAACTGCGTTGAGCACCTTCTATCCCGGCACAGGCACGGGCTTTGACCGTCACTTCGGAATGGGCTACTTCCGTAAGCGGGTCTCCACCGAACACTACAGCGCGGACCAGGTGATCTTTGCCCCTTTTGGGGATGATCCTGTGCTCATATCTCAGGTAACGATTGCAAACCAGGGCGCAGTGCCGGCGGATCTGCGCTGGACAGAGTACTGGGGCTGCGAGATGTACCAATTCTCGTTCCGCTCCTACATGGAGGGTTTCGTGGCCAGCGGGGAGGTCCCCGGTTTGGACAATCCGGTCAGACCAACCAGGATTCCAGAGCGGCGCCGTGAATTTGCAAAGCGCTTTACTCACAGGTTCGAGACGATCGAGCAAGGTCAAGGCATATTGGAAACGAAGCAATTCCTGGGGCGTACATCCGAGGAAGAACAGGCGTGGGCAAAGTTGCAGGAACTGATGGCGAAATATCCAGCCAGACAGCTTGGCCCGCCGGTGAAATACCCATCGTCCAAAACGCACATGGACGACACCAGGCCTCCGGCGACTTTCTTGTTGTCGCTGGACGGACCCGCGGACCGCTTCCTCACGAATGCGGACGCGTTTTTCGGCCAGGGGGGCGCGCTGCGGCCCGATGGATTGTTCCACGCCGAAACTACAGACCTGTCGGCCAGCGGGCCGGAGAGCGCGCTCATTCTGGAAAAACGATTGCATCTCGGGCCTGGGGAAACACGCACGCTCCACTTTCTGTACGGCTACATTCCCGAGGGATTTTCTGTTGAGAATCTATTCGCCAAATACCGGCAGCGCCCGGAAGCGCATTTGGCCGAGAGCTGCGAACGATGGAAAAACGAAGGCGTGCAATTGCAAGTTGAAGGTGAACCATGGGTGCGGCGCGAAATGATGTGGCACAACTATTATCTGCGCAGTGGATTCACCTATGACGATTTCTTCGATGAGCACATCGTTTCCCAGGGCATGGCCTATCAGTATCAGATTGGATTTCAGGGGGCGTCGCGTGACCCGCTGCAACATGCGCTGCCGTTGGTGTTTGGCGAGTCGGATTTGGCGAAACAAGTGCTGCGCTACACCTTGAAATCGCAGCAGAAGGATGGGACCCTGCCATACGCGCTGGTAGGCCATGGCATGCCTATGCCAAATTTCT
Organism: Acidobacteriota bacterium; assembly: GCA_021826695.1. Lineage (GTDB taxonomy): Bacteria > Acidobacteriota > Terriglobia > Terriglobales > Acidobacteriaceae > JAKAAZ01. The sequence continues at coordinate 10,820 of JAKAYS010000024.1, forward strand.
TTTTGCCCAGCGATCTGGATCTATGGGTGCTATGGTTCGCGAGCGAGTATGTGCTGGGTACCCGCGATGCTGCATTTCTCGATGAGGAGATCCCAACCTATCCGCTGGGGTCTGAGGCGCGGAAGATGTCCGTGCGTCAGTCGCTCGACCGCAGTTATCGGCATCTGGTCGATACGATTGGGACTGGAAAACACGGACTGTTGCGTGGACTGAACGATGACTGGAACGACTCTGTTTACTGGCGCGGAGTTCCAGAGAAATTTCGCAGTGAGATTGGTCGCGAATCCGAGAGCATGTTAAATGCGGCCATGGCCGCCTACGTTCTCGATCAATATGCGCGCATGTTGCGGTCCGCGGGGGAGACTGTCGCTGCCGACGATGCTCAAAAAAGAGCGGAGCAGCAACGCATCGCCGTCCGCGCGCAATGGACAGGGAGATGGTTCAAACGATTGTGGTACGGTCCCTCGCTGGGATGGCTGGGCGAAGACCGCATGTGGCTGGAACCACAGCCCTGGGCAATCGTGGGCGGGGTGCCCTCGCCGGAGCAGGCACGCATTCTTGTAGCGGCGATGGATGAAACACTGCGCAAGCCCTCGCCCATCGGCGCAAAACAGGTGAGTAAAAAAGTGGAGTGGCCGAACGTGCTGCCCGGCGCGCTCGACAATGGGGGCGTCTGGGCGGCGCTCACCGGGACGCTCATCTGGGCATTGGCGCGGACCGACGGGGCCATGGCCTGGGACGAGTGGAAGAAGAACACTCGCGCAAACCAGGCCGAAGTATATCCAGACTACTGGTACGGCATTTGGAGCGGCCCCGATGTGTTTTGCTCCATCGACTCCCCCGATCATGCGGGGCAGGCGCTAAACGGGATCGAATGGCCTGTGATGTGTATGCACCAGCATGCGTGGCCCATTTACAGCGCGGCTAAACTCATGGGGGTGGAGTTCACCGAGTACGGCGTCGATCTGGAGCCGACCGTGCCCAAGGACACGTATAGCTTCCAATCCCGGCTGCTGGGACTGAAGAAGTCTCGAAGCGGTTATCAAGGCTGGTATGCGCCGAAGAATGCGGGGAATTGGAAGGTACGAGTGAAGCTGGGGAAAGAAGCATCCAGGTTCCAGGAATTGATTGTGAATGGGACCAGGCGGCAAGCTACTTCGACCCCTGAGGGAGTTATCGAGTTCTATGGCGTCAGCAGCCCGGATCGAGCTCTTCGCTGGGAGCTTCGAGCTACTTATTGATCCGGCCCTATTGGATTGAACCACGTTTCTCCCACCCGAATGCAATGCTTCAAGGCCGAATCAATCAAACCGGGAGTTCTTTTGCTTCGCACCGGAACTGCTGGCCCCAGGAATTTACTATGCCAGAACCTTCAATGGGCATGAGGAGTCGGACCGCTGGCAACAGTCCCTTGTCCTGGTTCGCCTTGCAAAGGAGTGCTTTCAGGCGGCGCAAGAGCAAGCGAATCAGGGCAAGTGAACTGGAGGCTTTTGCCCGCTCGACATTACTCCAGATGGAGGACGGCGGCAGTATAGATTTGCAACGATGGAATGATGAATTGCACGGTCTGTTCTCCACTCCAATTTACGGAATGTTCCTCTCCACCCTGATCCGGGGTCAGCATCTGTATACGTTTGACCTTCTTTTGCAGGGGTATCGTCACTTCAACATGGACATCCCGGACAGAAGCATTACGGACATGGTCGTAGTTGAGAACGTGAAGTATCAGTCTATTTTCAACCTGCTGGTGGACCAGCTCGAAAGTCACGTAGGGAGAGAGAGGTCCCAACGCCTGAACTGTCGGACTTCCGCCGATGGCCCACAGCACCGCGTCGCGAAGCTCCTTCTGGTTGAGAGCGGGGACCCAGTACGGACTTCTCATAGGTTCGTGGTCCGGCTTTTTGACAGCGGGCAGGACCTCCGGAACATACACCACGCGTCCTTTGCCCATCGTTCTTCGAGCAGGCCCTCCTGAGAGATTCGCTTCGGGAGCAGCAGGCCCATTCCATCGGGGGGCCGATATTCCAAAGCACTCTCTCAAACCGAAATCGCGGCGTCTTTGCCTGCGCTCGGTATATAGCGACGTTAGTTCCGTGGCTACCAAGCCCCCGCCCCGCATGACGAATTCATGCACCATCTCGACCTGCCGATCGCTGAGGCACTCCTGGTCCGCCAGGAACAGCACCCTATATTTCGATAGGTCTTCAAGATGTTCATCGAAGACAATGTCAAACAACAGTCTGTTCTGGATCAGCATTTGACTTGCCAGCATAAAGCTGACCTGCGGGCGTTCATTATCGAACGCCATGGTAGAAAACGAATAGAGAAGCGCGACGTCGGCGATAGATTTCGGATTGCGATAAAACTGGAAGTTGTCATGGAAAAATCGTATGTATTGTTGCGGTTCGGCGGGTAGGTGCTGTAGGTCGTGAAAGCCTCCCACCATGCCGATTCCCTGACAGTTGTATGCCATCGATTCCGCCATTTGGAGCAGACCTCCTCCGCCTTGCTCATGTCCCCAAGCGCCCACGGCCCCGTAGGTAGAGCAAAAGATGCGTTTGTTCATGATGGAGGCCACTTTATACGTGCGGACCTTCGATACCAGGACGCCATCCGAGGTGACGCCAGCGGCATCGCCTTCTTCTGTCCAGACGACATCTACCGCGCGCAGCAATCGTGGATAATCGACCCCCTGGCTCCAGACCGTATTCCGACCGGCCATGCCGGAGGAGGGATTGTTATCGACCGCGACGGAAGGGTCGATAGAGCGGATAAAGGAAGACATTTCAGCGTAATACGCGCTGAGTTGATGGCAGCGAAAATCGGCCCACTCCTGAAACAGCGGATCGTCGATGGTATGGAGCGGGGCCTCTATTTTTGGGGCGATGACATATCGCACATCGGAGAATCCCAGGCGCTTTTTCAACTCAGAAGCTTCATATTTGGAGGCAAGATACGCTCGAAAGTCCTGGATGGCCAAGGGATGTTGAAAAATTTCCGGTTCGGCCTGCAAGGATGTGTTGTCGAAATGGATGCAGTCGGCATGGAGATGTTCGATGCCGAAGCGCACCACCCGCTTTATATACTCCCGATATCCGGGATGCATGAAATACACGCGCTTGCGAAAGGTTTGGTCGAAGTAGTAGACCGGTTTGCCCATATAGTCCGGAACAAACCATGCCTCCGCTTCGGGCTTCTCCAGAAGGAAGGTCTCATAGGAAATTGTGCTGCCCACGTACAGACCTACTCGAATACCATTTTGCTTCAGCAGCTTTGAAAGCGCCCGCGCGTCGGCAATGTGCTCCCGCTCCGCATCCAGTCCGAACCCCTTGAAGAAATGGATAACGGCCAGGGTGATACCGATCTTTTTCAACTGTTCCACAGTCTGCTGGCTACGTTGTTCTCTGTAGAGATCCTCAGCCCAATCTGGCCCTCCACCCAGTCGTCGCTGGAACAGTGGAAAATCATCCCAGCATCCGGCCATAACGACCGGTTCGTTTAAGAGCCATGCGGGCGTGGAGTCGGCGATGCCGCCGTCTGGATGTGGGCCATGGCTTTGGGCAAAAGGAAACATTCGCTCCTGTCCCGCGGAATACAGACCGGCTGCAATACCCGATCCAAGGAACTCTCTGCGATTCATTGCATTCATGGCGGACCATTTCTCCTGTTTTTGTTTGTATGTCGCAGCGGTGGCGCGTCCAGTTGTGGAAGGGACCGCTGGCGGTCCCTGACAGTCAATAACAATTTCCGGGGATTACGGAATCTTTCAATTAGTGGGGCCAATGCCAGGATGACGGAGTGACGCCACATCTTTGCCTGAAATATACCAGAGTTCCTTGACGTAGATGTTTGCCGCTGTTACGTTTTCTTAGGACATCTTCCGCGCTCTACTTTCGCTTTATTTCGGAGTAGGGCCAGCATCTGTCCTTACGCTTCACTGGATCGAGAATGACCGGGTGCTCCACAGAGCGGATTTAGTTGTGGATGTCTCCACTATCGACAAACAAGATGAGATCGGGAAAAGAGCGCGTTTTGAAATTATGCTGGCACGGGCTGGCAGTGGCTTTGACATTTCTAATGCCGGCATTCGCGTTCGCGCAGAATCATATGCCAAAACTCATTGATGTCCATGTGCACTATAACGGCGAACCTGGCATCCTGGAAGCGATGTTGGAAAAGATGGACCAGGTCGATGGTCTTGCCTTCCTGCTGACCACACCCAAGGGGTTTTCTCAGGCCCATGCTTTTATCAAGCAGCATCCAAATCGCTTTGTGGGATTTGGGGACATCGACCTGGACGCGCCGGACGTTTTGCAGCAGGTAGATCGTTTTCATGCCGCAGGTTTCCTAGGTCTGGGTGAAATTACCTCCACCAAGAAAAACTATGACGACCGGGGCTACTGGCCGGTATACGAGCGCGCACAGAAATACCACATGATGCTTCTGTTTCATACGGGCGTGGTGCAGCGTCTACATCCAGACCAGTCGCAGGACGTCAGCTTCGACCGCATGCGGGGGACCCGTTTGGATCTGATTGCGCGCTATTTTCCCAGGCTGATCGTCATTGGAGCGCATCTGGGAAATCCCGATTACGCGGCGTCGGCGGAAGTCGCCCGATGGGACCCAAACCTTTATTTCGATCTCTCCGGGTCTTCTCTCATCAAAAAACAGGATGATTATGCGTTCTTCAAGTCCATCTTCTGGTGGTCCGGCGTGGTGAGTCCCCATACTCCCGATAGCAATACGAGTGCTTTCACGAAACTTGTCTTTGGCTCGGATGTGTTTGGCGGAGATGTGGCGGAGTTCGATCGCGAGCTGGCGCGCTATCACAAGATGCTGGATGCATGCGCTGTGCCGCAGAAAGACCAGGCGCTGATTTTCAGTGGAACCATGTGGAAGGTCCTACAGCAGCAGAAAGCTGAGATGGCAGCGTCCGGCAATACGGAGGGAATTTCTCCAGGCATTCGCGTCCCATGAGTTGAAGTTTTAAGCAAAGCTATAGATCCGGCACTATTGGAATGAACCGATTTTTTCCCCTCCTAGCCGCAAACAACGCGGCTAGGAGGGGGCACCCGAATGCAATGCTTGAGGGCCGGATCAATACTTCGTAGTCGTATGGATGACACGCAAGAGAAAACCATTGAAAGTGAGAGACGGAAAATGGAGAAGCAGGACCGGAAAGTCCAACATTTTCAAGTTGGGGAGTTGAAGGTAGAAATCCATCCCACGCGTGAAGCAGTCGGTGCTGCAGCGGCCAAGGCAGCGGCAGAAACTCTGATGGAACTTGGTCGCAGGCATGAAAGCATAGGGGTCATTTTTGCCACTGGGGCCTCGCAAGTAGAATTTCTTCGTGCTCTGGTTGCCGTTCCAGGTCTGCCGTGGTCCAAAATACGCGGCTTTCATCTGGACGAATATATCGGTCTGCCCGATGACCACCCGGCTTCGTTCCGCCACTATCTGCGGGAGAAGTTGACGGAAAGGGTGCGGATGCAGAAATTCCATGAGATAGATGGGACCGCGCAGGACCCGGAGCAGGTATGCCGGAACTATAGCGAGGCGCTTCGCGCGGCCAATCCGCAGCTCTGTTTCCTGGGCATCGGAGAAAACGGGCATTTGGCGTTCAACGATCCCCCCGTGGCGAATTTCGACGATCCCCAGGACATGAAAGTCGTGGCCCTGGACGCTGTATGCAGGCAGCAGCAAGTGAAGGAAGGCTGGTTCTCCAGTCTTGAGCAGGTCCCGGAAAGCGCCATCACGCTGACGATTCCTACCTTGTTTCGAGTGCCCAGGCTGATCGTGCCTGTGCCAGGCAGCCGCAAAGCCCACATCGTCCGGCGAGCGCTCGAAGAACCGATCTCGACAAATTGCCCCGCCACGCTTCTTCGTACACATTCAGATGCCACGATCTATCTGGATAGAGAATCGGCGGCTGAATTGGATGGGGTCCTGCGATCCACAGAGAGTATGTCGAGGATTTAAGAGAACCCGGTGCGGTCATGCGCTGGCAACACGCTCATTCGGGCCAAGCGACTTAGGCCCGCGAACTATCTGGAATCGACAGCGCAATGGATGTATGTATGGATCCACGGAGGACACATGCGCGGCTGGAGATATGCCTTCCTACTATTTTGCGCCGGGTATTTCTGTGTCGGCAACGCGGGAACATTTTTCGGCCAGCAATCGCAAATCGTAGTAGTGAAGCCGAAGCCCTTCGATGGCGTGCTGGTAAACCCCGATATCGGATTCACCACCTTCCAGCGTTTCAATGGCGACAGCCTCAACGCCGGGGTCAAATGGACCGAGGGGTTTCCGATCACTCCCCAGCCGTTTCGCGGAACGCTTGAGAACAAGGATTACCCAAGGACGACCATCGCCTACCTTCGCGTGTACTGGCGATTCATCGAGCCGCGGGAAGGCGTCTATCGCTGGGACCTGATCGATAAGGCGTTGCAGACGGCCCACCAAAGGGGCCAGACGCTCATGCTGCGTATTGCCCCTTACGGTGTCGATTCCGCCAGCGATGTGCCAGCGTGGTATCGGCAGATCACTCATGAAGTTCTGGTCAGTGCCCCAACCAAGGACAATAAGGCGTCCTGGGAAAGGCCACCGTCCGCGAATGAACCAAGTTGGCAACTGTATGACGCCCATTGGATGGTCGATCCCATGAATCCCGCCTACGTCCACTACTTTGGCGACATGGTGCGAGCGTTGGGGAAGCGATATGACGGCGATCCAGATCTGGATCTGGTGGATGTTTCCATCGTAGGCCCGTGGGGGGAAGGCTCAGGCACGAATTTACTGAGCGAGAAAGTCCGGGAAGGACTGATGGACAGTTATCTCGATTCCTTTCGCAAAACTCCGCTCGTGGTGCAGCCGACAGACCCCAAAACGGACAAGTATGCCCTGTCGAAAGCCAATGTAGGATGGCGCGCCGATTGCCTCGGCGATATGGGTGGCTTCAAAAAAACATGGAACCACATGACGGATTACTATCCGGAAGCCATCATCGAAGATGGACTGGCGGATGCGTGGAAAAAAGCCCCGGTCACGATGGAAGCCTGCTGGGTGATGCAGACCTGGGAAGATAAGGGTTGGGACGTCCACTACATCCTAGACCAGGCGATCAAGTGGCATGTGTCTTCCTTCAATGCCAAGTCCTCTGCGGTGCCGAAAGATTTATGGCCCGAAGTAAACCGCTGGCTGAACCGCATGGGATACAGGTTCGCCTTGCGCAAGTTTACCTATCCCGCCGCGGTAGGGCCGGACAGAAAACTTGCCTTTACTTCGTGGTGGGAAAATGACGGCGATGCTCCTTGCTATCGCAATTTTCCTTTGGCATTGAGGTTGAGCAACGCGAAGACAAGCGCCGTGATGGTAACGAACGCCGACATCCGCACCTGGATGCCGGGAGATAGTCTGTATAACGATTCCGTCTTTATTCCAGCGAATTTGCCGGATGGAGACTATGAATTGGATCTGGCCATCGTGGATCCGGCGACACGTCAGCCTAAAGTAAAGCTGGCGATTGAAGGCACAAGCGCCGACGGCTGGTATCGTTTGGGAAATCTGAAAGTACAACAAACGCTGCCGACAAATCCGTAAATGGCGTGCGCGTTGTTTTCGTTCATGGGAGGGTAGTCCATTGGCGAATCTTCGGTTGAAAGCCAGAGTCGGCTCAAGTAGTTTCTTTCGAAATCGATGTCAAGGGGCAAGCCAGAGCGGCAGTCCCTGGCGAACAAATTCATCGTCGTTGAGATGGGGGTAGGCGGCATAAACGCGGTCGATCTCTTCTTTCTGTCCTGGACCCAGGGTCTCGCGCGGGTCAAGACACCAGATGCCTTCCAGCAATCCCTGACGCCGCAAAACTTCATGCAGACCGGCAATACAACCGGCAAAATGGTTCGCGGCATCGAAAAACGCCGCGTTGGCATCGATGATTTCGACACTCGCGCGAAGAAGTTCTTTTGAGACCCCCTCTGTGTTTCGTGTCGTTGCCTGGCAGTTGCGGAACAACTCGACCGCACTCCGCGTCCAAACCGCCCAGTGGCCCAGCAGCCCTCCCACCATGCGTACTTCCCGCTGCCGCCCATCCACGGAGAATCTATACGGCGTCAAAAGGTCCATCACGATGTTGTCGTCGTTGCCCGTGTACAGAGTGATCGGTCGTTTGGATTCAGCTACGGCCCGCATTACATCCAGTGTCTGGTACCGATTGAAGGGAGCGATTTTGATGGCGGCAACATTCTCGATTTCCACGAACTTCCGCCAGAACCGGAAGGAAAGCCTGCGACCGCCGACGGACGCTTGGAGATAAAAACCTATGATCGGTATTGCTTCCGCCACGCTGTGGCAATGGCGCAGCAGCGCGTCATCGTCCGCATCCTTCAAGGCGGCCAGACTCAGCAAACCGGCGTGATATCCCAACTCGGCGAGTAAGCCAGCCTCGCGGACAGCTTGTGCCGTGTCTCCGCAAATGCCTCCGATTCGGACCAACGGGTCTGGGCGCGCGAGGTCGGCCCGGTCCATCTCTTCCGCTGCCAGTTTCAGAACGGGTGCAAACAATCCGATGCGCGGGTCTCGAATGGCAAACTGCGTTGTGTGGACTCCCACTGCCAGACCGCCCGCGCCAGCGGCCACATAATAACGAGTCAGAGCACGCTGCCGTCTCTCATCGAGCCGACGCTCCGCCGTGAGCGCGAGTGGATGCGCCGGTATGACCGTGCCGTTGGCCAGTAGCTGGCCGATCCTGGAATCCAGTTTGTTCGCCATCCCTCTCCTAAAAATTTCCGTCGCGGTTCTCAAAATGCGTTGGCTTTGCCAGGCCCTTCTGACCGCGCTCCACCCAGTCCGCGATCCAGGTCATCATTTGCCCCACGCCGATGCCGGGATAGCCGAAGAGTTGGAATGCTTTCTGGGCGTTGCTCAGCAGGGCGTCTCCCGACTCCACGCCGTCCATTCGCACGGGCTTTTTGAAGCGTTGGCCAAATTCTTCCGCAAGGCGCCGCACCGAAAGCAGTTCTGGCCCCGCGATGTTGATGACCCGTGGTGGCGTCGATGCGTGGCACAAGGACTGCAAACTCATCGCTGACGCATCCGCCTGCCAGATCGCGTTCAAGTGCCCCATCGCCAGCGGTACGCTCTCTCCCGCGTAAACGCGCTGGGCTATGTCCACCAACACGCCATAACGAAGCTCCGTCGCGTAATTGAGGCGGAGGATGCACATCGGAATCTGGTGGGCGCGGCTGAAGTGCTCGAATATTCGCTCCCGTCCTAAACAGCTCATCGCATATTCTCCGACAGGATGAAGCGCATCGCGCTCCAGAGAGCCCCCCAGACCTACGGGAGAGAGGCCATATACGTTTCCCGTGGAAAAGACCGCAATACGGCTGTTGCGATATTTCTCGCTGACAAGTCCCGGCAGAAACGTATTCATGGCCCAGGTCAGCGATTCCTGGCCAACAGACCCGAATTTCATGCCCGCCATGTAAACGACGTTGGCTGCGTCCGGCAGGTTGGAATATGCTTTTGTGTCCAGCAGGTCGCATCGATAAGTTTCCACGCCCCAGGACTGTAGCTGTTTTTCCATCTGTGCTTCAGAAAACCTGGAAACACCGATGACACGCCGGGAGACGCCGGCAAGTTCCGAGGCGCGCTTGGCCATGCGGGCGAGCGTTGGCCCCATCTTCCCGCCGACGCCGAGGACCACAATGTCTCCCTCAAGTGCGCCCATCGCGTGAATGGTCGCCTGCGTGGGCGCGCTCAAAATTTCCTCCAGCTCTTCGACTCCATGGATGCAGTTTGTATCGCGTACTGACAGCACTTTGTTATTCTCGATTCCCGCCAAAAGAGGCGTCAATGAAACGATGCAGCTTCCATTGAGTGTTATTTCCGTCTGCCTCGCCGAAACACTGGACCCATGCACTCATGCGCTTTTCGACTTGAACGACGGGACCGACACCGCATAAATCGCCGCCGCTCCCAGCACACCAGCCGCAGCCAGGAGTTTCCATGCCAAGGCATAACTGTGATACGCGTCGAAGGTCCTTCCCGCCATCCACGGGGCCACCCATTGTCCGACAGAATATCCCATGATGATCAGCGCCAGGAGTTTCCCCAGGGAGCCAGTCCCAAAGCATTCCGCGGTTACCAGCGGAATCAACATGTAATCCGCGCCCATGGCAAAGCCGAAGACCACCGCAAATGTCCATGCGGCCATTGGTTGATGTGCCAGCAGCAGCAAGGGGACCGATCCTCCCAGCAGCAGGTAAAACAGCGCCATCGTATTTTTCTTTTGAAAACGATCTGCAACATACCCCACAAGGACCCGACCGGCAAGGCTTGCCGCCAGCAAAGCCGACAAAAAATGGGACGCTACCGTTGTCGAGTAACCCAGGTCTTTCAGAAACAAAATGTAGTGCTGAATGACAGCGTTGATGGCTCCGATCACAAGCCCCGCCCCGACTACAATGAGCCAGAAGTTCGCAGTGCGCATCGCCGCCGCAACTCCGCTGGATGGCGAAGCGGCAAGGTCCAAAAGTTCCGCCGTATTCCCGGCGCATCCATCCGGCAATAGTCCCATGTCGGCGGGGGTTGACCGCGTGATCCAGAGACCCACGGGAAAGAGCACGATCAAGGCCAGCACGCCGATACATTCCAGGGCGTAACGCCATCCGAAGGTATGAATCAAGAAGTTAGCCAGTGCAGGAGAAACGACCCCACCCAGTCCGAGACCCAGATAGGCGTAGCCCATCGCTCGTCCGCGGCGCGCGCGAAACCACTGCGCAATAAGGACTTGATTGGCGATCGGCCCCGCCAGCGAATAGCCCAAGACCTCCAAAAGGCAAAGGGATTCGTACTGCCAGAAACGGGTCATGAACCCCATCAGTACCAGGGGTATGCCGATGAAGCCAACTCCGGAGAGAATCACCCAGCGAGCGCCTATCCGGTCGATGAGCGCGCCCGCAAGCAATCCGAAAGGGATACCGACCGCCAAAAAACCGATGAGAAACCCTTGTGTGACTTGGGCCCGCGTGAACCCAAGAGAAGCGACGAATTCAGGGTAAAAAACGGGAAAGCCGTAATAAATTATGCCGACGGCAAAAAAGAGATTCAGGAACGCCGCCAGGACAATCCACCAGCCGTAGAAAATTTGCGTAGGGGGATTGGGCCTGCTCCCGCTTTTTCGCTCTTCGTCATCTCGAACCTTACGCCCCATACTTGAATATCCACCAGTCACAATGCTTCATAAGTTTCCGTTTGTTATTCTACTATTCGTATTATTACTGTTTTAGAGATGTTTTCTCGTATATATTTATGTTTTATTTAGTTCTCGCGATTTCGTTTGCCAAGGGAACGTGCCGGAATGCGTGGCGCAGGCAGGTCGTTTCGCGGCCCACGGACGAAATATAGCGATTGCGCCCTTTGCAAGGGCCTTTCTTCTTCAAAGCGTTGAATGATTCAAATAGGGATTCCGATAAAGTGACACTGCTCAATCGTCGAAACTTCATACAGCTTGCCAGTGCAGCTTGTATTTCAAGGGGCATTCAGCCTGCGCTTGCCCAATCGTCGCCGCGTATCCCCGTTCCCGGCGCTGTACCTATCCGGCTGGGCGTAGTGCTTTGGATTCGCAATGGACAATCTATCGACGCTGCCGTCAAAAGCGTCCGCGATATGGGTTTGCCGACGTGTCAGATAGGATTCGATCTCCTGACTCCCGATGTCGCTACCCCGGTAAAAAATGCTTTGACAAAGTATGGCGTGGAGGCCACAGCGCTCAGCGAACATGGTCCGGGTGTGCGAATCTTCAACTTCTATCAAGGGCCGGAAACGATTGGAATCATTCCTCCGGCTACGCGCGAAGCGCGCATTCGCAACCTGAAGCTGGCCTCCGATATAGCCAGCCAATGCGGGATCCCCGCCGTTCATACGCATTGCGGTTTTATACCGGAGGACCCGAACGACCCGCTCTATCCGCAAGCCGTGGCAGCGGTGAAAGAGATAGGCGCCTATTGCAAAGAACGAGGGCAAATATTTCTTTGCGAGACCGGACAGGAGACACCGATCACGTTGCTCCGGCTGATGGACGATGTAGGACTCGACAATGTCTGCGCAAATCTGGATTTGGCCAACCTCATCCTGTATGGAAAGGGAAATCCGGTGGACGCCATGGATGTGATTGGGCATCGCGTCCGCGGAATTCATGCGAAAGACGGCCTGCTCCCGACCAACCCAAAAGATCTTGGGAAAGAGGTTGCCATCGGTAAAGGCAGAGTCAACTTTCCCGTGGTGCTCCAGCAATTGAAGCAAGTGGGATACAAGGGTGCAATGACAATCGAATGCGAGCTTCCACAAGATCGACGGAAAGCAGACATTCTGGAATCGAAGGTTTTCCTTGAGGAACTGCTCGCTAAGACTTACAGCTAGAGCGGGAATTTTTGCAGGTCTCTAAAAATGGATTCACTATGTTGAAAGGACTTTCACGCCGGAACCATTTTCAAATTGCTGTCCTGGTTTTTGCTTGTCTGTCATCGCCTATTTTGTCTTCCGCTGTCGTTGCCGAGGCCCATCGCGCATCCCAAAAGACGCCGGCGCAGCTTTACTCCATGGACCATCCGGCGATGGGAACAATTTATTCACTCTATCTATACGCACACTCGCGGGCTGAGGCCGATGCGGATGCGGCGCAGGTTTTCAACGAAATCGACCGGGTGGAAGATTTGCTCAGCAACTATCGGGAGACAAGCGAGCTATCTCGCATCAACCGCGAAGCCTCCACTTCCTCTGTAACTACGGACCCGGAGACCTTCCATTTCCTGCAAACTTCTTTCGCGTGGAGCGCTCGGTCCGACGGGGCATTCGACATCACCGTGGGGAAGCTTATGAAGGCCTGGGGATTTTTCAGAGCAAAGGGTACGATTCCCACGGCAGCGGAACTTGCCCAGGTACGCAACCAGGTGGGGTGGCAACGGGTGCAACTGAACAGCGCGCAACGTACAGTCCGCTTTCTATCACCGGGAGTTGAGTTGGACCCGGGTGGCATCGGTAAAGGGTATGCCGTCGAACGCGCGGTCAAAATCATGCGCGCGGAACATGTTTCCGCGGCCCTGCTGTCGGCGGGCGGCAGCACCATTTATGCGCTGGGCGCGCCTCCGGGACAGCCCGGCTGGAAGGTCCTGGTGCCAGCGCTGGGCCACGCGGAGAACACCCTCTCCACGGTAGTTTTGCGGGACACTTCGCTGTCTACCGCCAACTGTTCCGAGAAACATTTTATCGACAATGGACATTTGTACTGCTCCATCATGGATCCCCACACGCTGTACCCTGTGGAAGGGATGTTGCAGGTCACAGTCATCGCTCCTTCAGCTACGGACAGCGATGCGCTATCGAACGTTTTATTTGTTCTGGGGCCAAAGGAAAGCGCATCGGTCCTCCGGCATCTGCCGCAGGATTCCGCCTTGATCGTTTCAGGAAAAATGCCCGCCGCGCAGTGTGAAACCGTACGCTGGAGCACCGCGATCATGCCGGGATACTGCACAAGCTTACATATTGCAAAGGAAAACTAATCCCTTATGAATCGCAGACGATTACTTCAAGGACTCTCGATGAGCGTGTTATCCAGCAAATTGTTGGGAGCAGCGCAAGCCTACGGACAATCCCCGGAAGCGCAAGCACAACCGCAGCGGCCCGTGGCCGCGAACGATCGCGTGAATGTCGGCATGATCGGCCCCGGCAGTCGCGGCAAGGAATTGTTGCGTCAACTCTTGCGTGTACCCGGAGTGGAGATTGCCGCAGTGTGCGACGTGTATGAACCTCGCTTTGCCCAGGTGAATGAGCTGGTGGGCAAAAAAGTGCCTGCGTATAAAGACCATCGCGAGATGCTGGAGCGTAAGGACCTGGATGCAATCTTTATTGCGACGCCACCGGTGTTTCATGCCGAGTATGCAATCGCCGCCATGAAAAGTGGCCGTCCAGTCTATGGAGAAAAAACTTTGGGCTTCTCACCGGAAGATTGCTATGCACTGGTGGACTATGTCACCCAGAGCGGGCAGATTTTTCAGATAGGCCATCAGATGCGCTATGCGGCCTGGATTCAGGAGGCCGTCAAACGTGTGCATCAAGGACAGATTGGTGTGCCGACCCACGTCTACGGCTACTGGCATCGCAACGACAGTTGGCGACGCACCGTCCCCAACCCCAGCCTGGAACACCTGCTGAACTGGAGATTGTATAAAGAGTCTTCCGGTGGCCTGTTGGAGGAGCTTGGCTCCCATCACATCGACATTGCCAATTGGGTCTTTGGGGAGCAGCCGCAGACCGTGGTCGGCACAACCAGCGTCGTCGTGTATCACGATGGCCGCACGGTGGGCGACAACGTGCAGGCTGTCCTGGGCTATTCCAAAGGCAGACGCATGTTTTTCAGTTCCATCCTCGACAATGGCCTGATGGCCGATCAACTCTGGATTTACGGTACCGAAGGCAGTGTGCAGATAACGCTGGAGGACGCCACGCTATATGCTCCGAGCGGTAAGGGCATAACAGCCGCGTCGCACTCCGACGTGGTGCAGCGCGGAGTGAAGACAGGCGCCTCCTTCAACGCGGACTCTGCAATGCCGTATCGTGGGCCTGGCGAACGTATAGAGACAATAGGGGGCGAAGACTCAACCTTGGCCGCTTGCCGCTCGTTTATCCAATGCGTGCGCGCGAAACAACAGCCACTGGCAAATGTAGAAATAGGGTTTGGCTCCGGGATGGCCGTCTCCATTGGAAAACATGCCGTGGTGGAAGGCCGCATGAAAGATATTCCTCAGTTGAGAAAAACCTAGCAATGGCTGGAATGCTTATCCCAAGCTGTGTTTCCCGTATCGTTACGCATCGCGTCAAGAGCTTACAAATAGTTTCGCAAGCGCCCGGAAGGGATTTGCATGATGACGGACCTGACACGCCGAGAGTTCTTGCACACCGCGGCTGGTGCCGCAGTGGGCAGCGCGATGATCGTCGGCCCCGATACATTTCTTTCCGGTGAGGCCGGGTCCACTCCATCCACAGTAGAAGGCCACAGTGATGGAGCGGACCTGGCGTTCCAGTCTCCGATCTTCCCGAAGCCACAGGAAATTTCCAGTTCGGGCAGCGACTTCGTCCTCGACAACCAAGTACGCATTGTCGTTCCGTCCGATGCATCGGAACAGGATTTACTTTTGGCTGGCTTGTTGGTGAACGAACTGGGCGACCGGTTTGGTCTGCATCTGAAGGTCGAACGCATCACGGCCTTGAGCGCCAACAGGCGCGTAATTCTGATGGGATCGATCAAGAATTCCTTGGTCCGGCGGTATTGCACCGCAACGGAGCTGATGGCAAGCACGCAAAGTCTTGGTCCCGAGAGTTATTTTCTCCAGACAAATAAGAACATCGTTTTGGTTGCCGGCTCCGATGATCGCGGCGCTTTTTACGGGTTTCAGTCTCTCCGCCAGTTGCTCGTAAACGACGAGAAAAGTACGCGATTTCGCGGCGTGCTGATTCGCGACTGGCCCGACAAGCCGTTTCGAGGCATCTACCTGTTTCTTCCCGGACGCGACAATATCGCGTTCTTCAAGCGCTTTGTTCGGGACTTTATGGCGCTGTATAAGTACAACACGCTCATTATGGAAATGAACGCGTGCATGAGGCTGGACCATCATCCAGAACTCAATTACGGCTGGGTGCGGTTCGCAAGAGATGCAAATTACAGTTGCCGCAACTATCCTCCACAGCCGTTCCACGGCATGGAGCAGAACTCCTCGCATCAGGACACGGCGGACGGGGCCTTTCTCGAAAAAGAGGAAGTCGCCGATCTGGCCCGCTGGGTGAAGAGACATCACATTGAACTTGTTCCGTCGCTTCCTTCTTTTACGCACAGTTATTACTTGCTGACCGAGCACAGAGATCTGGCAGCAGTACCGCAGAATAAATGGCCCGACATCTATTGCCCGTCCAATCCGAAATCCTACTCCCTGGTATTTGAGGTCTATGACGAATTCATCGACGTTCTAAAGCCCAAGAGGGTCCACATCGGACACGATGAACTGTTCCTGCCAGTCGGGGTGTCGCCGCAGTGTCACGACCAGGACATCGGTGAGTTGTTTGGGGAGGACGTCAAAAAGATCCACGATCATCTTGCAAGCAAGGGCATTGAGACTGGGCTCTGGGGCGATATGTTGCTACAGTCGGTCCGCGGCAACGGACTACAGAAGAAAGTAGCGCCGGATGGCTGGATATACCACTCTCCCGGCGGCCTGACTCCTGAACAGGTGGAGCGTCTGATTCCTAAAGACTGCCTGATCTACAACTGGTTCTGGAGCAATCGAATGAGGCAGCTAGGCTCCGCCGAACTGAACGAAGCCTACCTCGATAAGATGGGTTTTCAGCAGGTCTTCGGCAACTTCGAGCCCAACATCGAACACTATGAAACGCGCAAGAAACTCCCCACGCTGCTAGGCGGCGCTCCCTCGGCATGGTTTGCCACCAACGAAATTGGTTTTGGAAAGGACCTCCTGTCTACCTTCCTTGGTTGCAGCAATATTCTCTGGACCGGTCAGGTCATCGAGGGCAAGGACTTGTCGGCGCGGGTGCAATCCATGATGCCAGCCATTCGCGTTCGCCTCAGTGGGACAACTCCCCCCAGCCGGACGGAAACCTCGATTGCGCCAGTGGACATTTCGAGCAGATTCAATATGGGGGACACGCTTCCTATGCTGGGCGTAAATCTCGACGGAATGGCGACCGAAATCGTCCAGTACAACAATGTTCCTTTCGATCTGCGGCGCGCCAATCGCATGCGCGCAATTATGGTGGGGACGGAAGGGAAGCAGCCAATGGGCCTGCCTGGAATTGTGACCGGTATCCCAGTCGGAGAAGCGCCTACCAGTCTGGTGTTCCTCCACGCGTCGGCAAGACGCGCCTCGAACCGAGAGAGCATTCGGTTGATCTGGGACCAGCAAGACACGGCTGACCTTCTGGGATGGTACGAGGCCGTTTATGAGGATGGCTTTGTCACCACCATTCCAATCCGCTATGGCGTCAACATACTTGAGTGGAACTGGTGCGAGCGTGTCTCCGCACACGATTATTGCTACAACGCGGACGCGCTTGCCGTTGGAAACCGGGAGAAGAATAGCGTCACATTTTTCGCTTACGAGTGGACCAATCCTCGGCTGGGAAAAGTGATTCAAGA
>JAKAYS010000179.1 GCA_021826695.1 Acidobacteriota bacterium
GATCTCTGGACGCGATCTTCCGATTCCTCAGTAAGTATCAGTACGATTTGACCATCCATCCAGAAACGCAGCGGGAACATGCCAGAAGGGGCGGATTCTGTCCTCTGCATACCTGGCAGTATGAAAATATTTCATCACCGTACGGAGTATGTACGGCCTACTCGGAACTCGCACATCGTATTGCCGGGGAACTGGGGCGACTCGCTGAGAAAGCATCCCATCTCAACAGGGCACCTGAAGACGCCAAGAGGCTGCTGGCCACTGCCGACACCTGTCGAGTCTGCGAGGTCCGCATTGAGGCGGAAAGAAAGGCCGTCGAAATCGCCACAGATGCCGCGCGCGATGCGGATGAAACTGAAGGTAAGTATTTGCAAGCCTGCTGTCTACCTCATCTAGTTTTGGTTGTAGCGTCACTTGGAACGGGTCGACCGGCCCAGAATCTTCTTTTCGCTCACGCGCGACTCCTGGAGCGTACCGCGGAGGACCTGCAACGGTATGCGCTGCGACATGATGCGCTGCGTCGTTATCTGACGAGTGAGGAAGAGCGACAGGCTTCCCAGTTGGCTCTGTTGCTGCTCGCAGGTCATCGCAGCGTCGGTGCTCCCTGGGCAGTCGAATTCATCGCTTTCTGATGCCTACTTCTCGCAGGTGCAATATGCTTCCGCTAGTTCGGGATAGGCAGCCAGCCAGCGATGGAGGCTGACCAGGTGGCTATTTTCGAGCGCGGCGCGCAGCCTTGGGTTCTTCAGTCCCCTGCGTAAAATTGCGCCGATCACCTCATCCTCATCGCCCATTTCAAAGCAGCACTGAAAGGCTCCCTCGTTTGCCACCCGATCGCGCAAAATGTTTGCGATTGCGTAGCGCACTCGATATGCGTGTGCGTTGGGATCGTAGACCTTTGGAAGATACATACAAACCTCAAGGTAGATGGCAGACATCATCTGGCCATTCATGTCGGGTATCGACAACTCCGTCAAACTTTCATCGAAGCTCTTCGCATGCTAGCGACGACCCATGAGGTAATCGAGATACAGGACGTGTGCCTTGATCTGGTCATCCAGTCTGTATCGCGGCAGGTGGGCCATTCTCACCATGTGGAGGATGGCGGCTGGATTCCCGTCACTCCACTCGACGATCATATGCAACGCCGATTCCAGATTGGACGCCGATAGCTGGCCCTTCTCTGCCTCGCGATGCGCAAATTCGATTGCAATGTGCTGCGGCCAGTTTTTCAATTCAATGCGTTCCGACTTGTCCGCGCACAGCGGTTGCAGGGTGCCAATATCTTCCATGTGCGGAGATCGGGATGCAAGAATCACAGGCGTGCGTCCGTAGTGGTGGAGATCTTTAATTAAGCCCGTGACCACACGGGACGGGCCGTTGAGTTGGTCTAGCACCATCAGGAAAGGCTGTGTATCGAGAGCGCGTTGCGCAACACTCTTTAAGGAAGTCGTGGACAACGTGTTGAAATTCGCAGGGATTCTTGCTGCTCTCGCAGTGGAGTGCAATGCGTCGAGTAACGCAAGGAGAAACTCTCGCGGCGATCGGATTTGCGCTGTATAGAGTGCAAGGGGTTGGTTCTCGACGAAGCTGTGCAATAACCTCGACTTGCCTACGCCTTCAGGTCCGAAGACCAGTAAGGATTTGCGTATTTTAATCTGGGTTCGAAGCCGGGCCATTTCTTCTTCGCGTTCGACGCAGATCAGATATTCACGCGTCGGCTCGTGTTGCGCGGAAACAGAAGAAATCACGGCGGAACCTCTTTCCGGCAAACCTAGCCGGTTTTCTTTTCGAGGTAGCTTTGGTGGCTGGACCGAATGACCTCGTGCGCCGTTTCTCGATCCTTCCAGCCCAATACCTGAGTGCGTTTATGTTCCAGATCTTTGTAAATCGAAAAGAAATGTTCCACTTCAAGCAGTATGTGTTGCTGGACGTCTTTGTAGTTTTGGATACTGCTGAAACGAGGGTTGCCGGTTGCGTAGGCCAGAACCTTCTCGTCTAGTACCCCCTGATCCATCATTTGAAACAGGCCCACAGGGCGTGCGGCGAACACGCAGCCGGGAAAAGTCGGCGCGTCTCCCAGAATTAAAATATCGAGGGGGGTCGCCATCCTCGGCAATGGTCTGTGGAATGAAGCCGTAGTCTCCTGGATAGTGGACGGGCGAATGTAGATTTCGATCCAGCCGGAAGACGTGCAGCGTCTTGTCGTATTCATATTTGTTGACGCCATCGAGAGGAATCTCAACGACCGCGGTGACGATGTCTGGAACATTATCGCCAATGGGAAGATCAAGATAGTCGATCACATTGCCCCTTCCAGCATGGTGGTGCAGGAGCAAATAGAAAGACTCCTACACCATCGGTAGGAGTCATCAGCCGCTCCATCTCGGAGGGCAATTATGGCGGATTCCTTCGCCAATCAAGGTGTAACACACGCAATGGCAAGGTGCAAGCTCGAATCAATCTCCATCGCGCAGAGGAGGAAGGGCGGATTGGAAAGCCACGAAGACACGGGTGAATCGACTAGCATCGAAAGTGGAGAGCACGCGAATCCGCAATGCAGCTCGCGGCAAGTGGGCGCGGCAAACTGGAAAGAAAGAGAGAGAGAGAGAGAGAGAGAGAGAGAGTTGATGGAGCCGACAGAACAAGTAAGCCTGCATAAAAAGACGCTTCTCAACGGCACAAGGCGCAAGACTGCTCTGAAATTCGTGCTCATGGTTGGTGCGGTTAGCTTCTTCGCCGATTTTACCTACGAGGGGTCAAGGTCAATCACGGGCCCGTTCCTCCAGACACTTGGGGCAACAGGCGCAATCGTCGGAATTGTTGCGGGCCTTGGAGAGTTGCTCGGATACGGACTGCGGTTTTTTTCCGGACGCCTTAGCGAGCGAACAAAAGAGTTCTGGCCCATCACCTTTGTTGGGTACATCGTCCAAATGGCCGCAGTACCGCTGCTTGCTCTTGCCGGCAATTGGAAGATTGCCGCGCTGCTGATTCTGCTGGAGAGGACCGGGAAAGCGATTCGGAATCCTCCCCGCGATGTGATGCTGTCTCATGCGGCAAAGGAAATGGGTTTTGGCTGGGGCTTCGGGATTCATGAGGCGCTCGATCAATCGGGAGCGCTAATTGGCCCGTTATTTGTGGCGCTGATCCTGGCCCATCGTGGATATTACCAACTGGCCTTTGGCACGCTGCTTGTTCCCGCCATCATGACTGTGCTGCTACTCTCGATTGCGAGACTCCTGTATCCTCGTCCAGAAGACTTGGAACCAGTTACCCAAGACATGCAAGCTGCGGGCCTACCCCGCCGTTTCTGGATCTACCTGATTGCGGCGGCACTGGTAGCTGCCGGCTTCGCTGACTTCCAGTTGATCTCCTTCCATTTCCAACAAGCGGCTATCGTGAAGACGCTCTGGATTCCAATCTTTTACTCAGTCGCGATGGCGGTCAGCGGCGTTGGATCGCTCGTCTTTGGCAGGCTGTTTGACCGCTTTGGCATCTCTGTTCTCATCCCCCTCACAGTGCTTTCCGCATGCTTCGCGCCCTTGGTCTTTCTGGGCGGATTCTGGTTGGCGCTCTTCGGCGCTGCGTTGTGGGGGCTGGGAATGGGCGTGCACGAATCGATTATTCCCGCTGCGGTCGCGATGATCGTTCCTGCAAGCCGGCGGCCATCCGCTTACGGATTGTTTACCGGTGCATATGGTCTGGCGTGGTTCCTGGGAAGCGCAATCATGGGTATTTTGTACGACCACTCCATTCCGGCGGTGATCGCTTTTTGCGTCATCGTCGAATTTGCCGCGATTCCTCTACTTTTTATGGTCCGTAAATCGAAGTAAGTGTGCGAATCAATGAAGTACTTGAAGTCATTCCGGCTCGGTGTTACTTTGGCAAGCGCGGCTTCCTGCCATGCGATGCATAGACAGTGTTGACTATTCTCGCCAGCGAAGTACCATTGTGATAGGCCAAGGAGTTCGGCCTTAACCGCTGTCCCTCATAGGCCGGACAGATGATGACTCCTGACAAGGGAATCTTGTCGCGGAGTCATGTCATCCGCGCCACGATTCAAAAAAAAACAATACTAGGCCAAATGGAGTTTGCAGCATGGAGCAAATTCGCTGAAGAGCCATGACTTTTTCCAGCATACTTTTCGAAGGATCTGACGACAACCGAAACGACGAGACACCCGAAGCGCCTACTTGTTTTGGCGATTTGAACCTGGATCAACTCATCGACACCATCACTGCCGATTGGAAAGACTATGAACTCTTGCCCTTTTATTACACTCCTCTGAACGATCTAGACGCGATCGAATATCGGCAGCAAGTAATGCGCGATCTGGGAGACGCGGGCCTGATGCAAGCTGTCAGGACGTTCTCCCGACAGATGCGTGCAATGCGCGATCGCCTTGATCGTGCGAAGAAGCGCGACAGCAAGCAGGCGGCGGAAAGATGGTTTCTGGATGCGGTCGAAATCTATTGTGAGGCGGTTGAGCGTCTTTCTCTGGACGTGCGTTTGCTCAACGCAAAATCGCGGGGTCTGACAGCGTTCCGCGAATATCTGATGGAGTACGTGGCATCGGTCTCCTTTCGCGACCTCCAGACGGAAGCTGCGAAGTTGAAGTCAGACCTGTCTGCCATCCGGTACTGCCTTCGTATCAAGGACGGAGGTGTCACGGTTCGCCACTACGACGGAGCAAGCGATTACAGCGCCGATGTCGAGGAAACATTCGAGAAATTCAGAAGTGGGACCGTGCGCGATTACTCGATCAAGCCCCGGAACCGAACCGGCATGAACCATATCCAGGCGCAGGTGCTGGATCGGGTAGCGCTGCTATTCCCCGAGACGTTTCTCGCCATCGAGACTTTTTGCGCGTCGCACGCTGAGTATCTCGACGAAAGAATTTCTCGCTTTGACCGTGAGATACAGTTCTATGTTGCTTACCTTACGTACATCGAAAAGTTCCGGCGCGCAGGCTTGAACTTCTGCCTACCGGGGCTCTCGCAGACCTCCAAGGCGGTCAGCGTCCGCGACGCCTTCGACCTCGTGCTGGCCGATACGCTCATCCGCGAAGGTGGTGGCGTCGTCTGCAACGATTTCTCTTTAAGCGGGCCGGAGCGAATCTTCGTCGTTTCCGGTCCGAACCAGGGCGGCAAGACGACGTTTGCTCGCATGTTTGGCCAATTGCATTATCTTGCCAGTTTGGGGTGCCCGGTTCCGGGGGCGGAGGCACGGCTCTTTCTTTTCGACTGCCTCTTCACGCACTTTGAACGGGAAGAGGACATCACGAATCTACGCGGCAAGTTGCAGGACGATCTGCTTCGGATTCGCGAGATTCTTGACGAAGCGACGCCGAGCAGCCTCATCGTCATGAACGAGATTTTCTCCTCCACAACGCTCAAGGACGCGATCTACTTGAGCAAAAAAATCATGGCGAGACTTTCCGCGTTGGACTTGCTGGCCGTCTGCGTCACCTTTCTGGACGAATTGGCATCGTTCAACGAAAAAACGGTCAGCATCGTCAGCTTGGTCGATCCTGAAAACCCGGCGGTCCGGACATTCAAATTGCAGCGAAGACCGGCCGATGGCCTGGCGTATGCGCTTGCGATCGCCCAGAAGTATCGCGTGACCTACGACTGTCTTAAGGAGCGCATCCATGTATGAAAGCGCTCCTGATGCACCGCGACCGAGATTTCAACATGAAGGAGCCATTGCCGTGGAACGAGCGGGCGCTGACGCAGGACCTCGAAGTGGACACGCTGCTGCACACCATGGCGGACCATGACGAGTTCCTGTTCGACGTGGCACGGAAGGCGGTCTTCTCCGGGTTCCAGAACGATGTCGACACAATCCTGTATCGGCAGGAAATCGTGCAGGACTGCTTGAAGAACCCTGCGGTGGTCAGGGATCTCTACGTCCTGATAGTGGAGGTGATCGAGCGGGCGAGAAAGCAGTGGTGGGGCTTGTCCAACTACCCGGACTCGTTGCTGTATAGCTCCATCGAGTTGATCGAATCGTCCCTGGGCACACTCAGAAAACTGAGAGCCGTTGCAGAAGAGAAGGCCAGTCAGTTTTCGTCCGAGGCTTTCACAACACTGTTCGCCATGCTCCGCA
>JAKAYS010000180.1 GCA_021826695.1 Acidobacteriota bacterium
CTTCGCCAGAGTCGGACACATAGGCCTCCAGCCCTTCGAGTTGCGGATTTTTTGCCAGCGCATCTGCTGTCAGGTCCAGCAACCACGACCGCACCACGCTGCCGTACTGCCAGATCCGAGCGATCTGTGTCAGATCCAGTTGCAGCGGCTCTTTGTGCTTCATGATTGAGAAGCCTTCCGCGTAGGACTGCATCAGTCCGTACTCAATACCGTTATGCACCATCTTGACAAAGTGTCCCGCTCCCGATGGCCCGACGTGGCCCCAGCCTTTGTCCTTGGCGGGCGCGAGCGTCTCGAAGATGGGCCGCAGATGCTCGACTGGCCCCTTATCGCCGCCGACCATCATGCTGTAGCCCTCCTTCAACCCCCAGATGCCGCCGGAGGTACCGACATCGACGAACTGAAATCCTTTTGGCGTGAGTTGCGCGTGACGGCGCTGTGAGTCCTTGTAGTTGGAGTTGCCGCCATCGATGAAAATGTCGCCTTTTTGCATGAAGGGTTCAAGCTTGGCGATGGTCTGGTCCACGGGGTCGCCGGCAGGGACCATGACCCAGATGGCGCGCGGGGCCTTCAGATTTTTCGCCAGATCTTCGAGCGACTGCACACCTACCGAGCCAGCGGCAGTAAGCTTGCCCACAGCTTCCGCGTTGAAATCGAACCCAACAACTTTGTGTCCGCCCTGACGGAGGCGCTCCGCCATGTTGAAGCCCATTTTTCCAAGACCTATCAGACCAAGTTCCATACGTTTCCCCTTTTCAAAATTCACTTTTACTGCGAATCATGCTGCGGCAACACCCAGACGACCCAGTTCAACGATGACCTGCCGCGGGGTCTCCAGGCGTATGCCATGAATTCCAAGTTTGCGCGCCGCCGCTACGTTTTCTTCCCGATCATCGATGAAAACGCATTCTTCAGGCGCACGGTGAGAAAGATCGAGCGCACAACGAAAAAATTCCGCTTGCGGCTTGCGCAGACCGATGTACGCCGAGACGACGTAGGCATCGAACAGGCCAGCCAGCCTGAATTGCGGAATGCGATAGTCCATCAACTCACGCGATTCGTTGCTGAGTAGATAGATGCCCGTGTTCCCCATTGCCGCGCGCTGCGTACGAAGGCGCCGCACGAATGCGATCATCTCCGGATACAGCACCCTGCTGACGGCCCTCATTTGCGCGATGAAGTCTTTCTGAGAAAATTGTCGCGGCATATAGAAGACGGTCCGCTCCAGATATTGCTGCATGGTGAGTGCCCCGCGTTCCCATGCATCGTTCGGCTGCTCATGGCGCTGCTCAAATTCATCGAAGCTCAACCCAAAATGTTCGACGACCTGCCAGCGAGCGCGATGGTCCCATCCGTTGGTAAGCAAGACGCCGCCACAATCCCAAAAGGTCGCGGTGATTTTCGTGGTCGTCAAAGTCGTTCCTTTACCTGCAAATGCCCGTCGAGGGAAAGAGTCAAAGTGAGACTGCGAAAGCTGTATGAAAAATTGCGCTGCGTGGGATGGATTGCTTTGTCTACTCCCAGTTATTTCTCATGAAGCGCGCCTCAATGGCCTTGACCTTATTGAATCGGCGCACAAATCGTTCTTCATTGCTTTGAAAATGGGCATTCAAATATGTCGCCACAATGTCATACGCCAGCGCGACGCCGACGATGCGCGAACCCATCACCAGCACATTCATATCGTCGTGTTCTACGCCCTGGTGCGCGGAGTAGGTGTCGTGGCACATGCCAGCGCGCACACCGGGCATTTTGTTGGCTGCAACGGAAACGCCGACGCCGGAGCCGCAGATCAAAACTCCGCGCTCGGCATTTTTCGCGTGGAGCGCGCGACCCACGTACTCGGCAAAATCAGGGTAGTCGGAGGGTTCCTGGTTGTACGCGCCCAGATCGAGAACTTCATGCCCAAGTCCGGCAACATATTTTCGGATTTCTTCTTTCAGCTCAAACCCGGCATGATCGGAAGCAATTGCGATTTTCATGCAGCCTCACTTCCCTGCCAGAGCGGGTGTTTTGCGGGCACGCTCAACGATACGGGTTGCGCGATCGACAACATTGCCAACATTGAAACCGAGTTTTTCCATCGCAACCGCGCCGGGAGCAGATGCGCCAAAGCGATCCAGGCCCAGGACATCTCCGGTGTCGCCTGCAATCTGCCACCAGCAGATGGGGCTGCCCGCTTCGACGACCAGGCGCGGCACGCCTGCGGGAAGAATTTTGCGCTGATACGCCTCGGGCTGCTCGTGGAAAAGACGCCAGCTTGGCATGGAGACGATGCGGGCGTGTATGCCTTGGGATTTCAATTCCGCTGCGGCCTTGGTGACGAGACTCACCTCGCTGCCGGTAGCGACCAGCACTACGTCCGGCGATGAGCTGCCGTCTTCGAGGACATACGCGCCGTGGCGCACTCCGTTCAGAATGTCGAGCTTCTCTCCGTCGAGGATCGGCAGGTCCTGGCGGGAAAGCGCCAGGAAGGCCGGTTTGCGACGCTCCAGGATGACCTGCCAAGCAGCGGCGGTCTCATTTGCATCGGCGGGACGGAAGTCGGTGAATTCTGGGATGGCCCGCAGGGAGGCAAGGTGCTCGATCGGCTGGTGCGTCGGCCCGTCTTCGCCGAGACCGATGGAATCATGTGTAAAGACGAAGGTCGACGGGGTCTGCATTAGCGCGGCCAAACGCAGCGCGGGGCGGGCATAGTCGCTGAACACGAAGAAGGTTGAGCCATAGGGAATGAGGCCGCCGTGCGCGGCCATGCCGTTGACGAAGGCGCACATGCCAAATTCCCGCACACCGAAGAAAATGTTGCGCCCGTTCGGGTCAACGTGGAAACTGGGGCTGTCTTTGATGGTCGTCTTGGTGGAAGTGGACAGGTCCGCCGCTCCCCCGATCAATTCCGGAACTTTCGCGGCAATTCCGTTCAGCACCAAATTGCCTGCGCTGCGGGTCGCCATGGGCTTGGCGTCTGCGGCAAATTTCGGCACGCCCACCTCCCAGCCTGCGGGAAGTTTTCCAGCGAATACTCGCTCATATTCTGCCGCCAGTTCGGGAAACTGCTGTTTGTACTTGGCGAACAGCGCATTCCAGTCGTTTTCTACCTTTGCCCCGCGTTCTTTGGCCTGGGCCCAATTTTTCGCCGCCTCTTCGGGGACATAAAAGCTTTTGTCGGCGGGCCAGCCGAGTTTTTCTTTGGTCTTTATGGTATCTTCCGGGCCCAGCGGTTCTCCATGCGCCTTGGAGGTGCCGGCCTTGGGGCTGCCGTAGCCAATAATGGTGCGCACCGCGATGATCGATGGTTTGTCCGTTACGGATTTCGCCGCGTCGATTGCCTTCTCGATGGCTTGGAGATCATTGCCGTCCGTTACTCGCTGCACGTGCCAGTGATAGGCCTCGAACCGCTTTTCGACATCCTCGGTAAAAGAAAGTTCCGTCGGACCGTCGAGCGAGATCAGATTATCGTCATACAACAGGATCAGCTTGCCCAGGCCCAGCGTGCCAGCAAACGAACAGGCCTCGTGCGAGACGCCTTCCATCAGGTCGCCGTCGCCGCAGATCACGTAGGTATAGTGGTCAACGATTTCCATGCCGGGCTTGTTGTAGCGGGCAGCCAGATGACGCTCCGCCGCAGCCATGCCAACCGACATCGCCAGCCCCTGACCGAGCGGGCCGGTGGTGACTTCAACCCCGTCGGTAAGGCCGCGCTCGGGATGCCCGGGCGTCTTCGAGCCATACTGTCGAAACTGCTGGAGGTCTTCCATGGAAACCTTGTAGCCACAGAGATGCAGGACGGAGTAAAGCATCGCCGAAGCATGGCCATTCGAGAGCACGAAACGGTCTCGGTCGCTCCAGCGGGAGTTCGCCGGGTTGTGGCGCATGTACTTGTGGAAAAGCAGATAGGCAATGGGCGCATCTCCCAGCGGAGCACCGGGATGGCCGCTTTTGGCCTTCTCTACTGCATCGACGGCAAGGAAACGCAACGCATTGATGGAAAGCAGATCCAGTTCTGTCATACATCCTCTCCAGACATCCGGGCCATTTGGGGCCGCTTCATGTTGTCGTAGTAATTGTATAGATGCGCTGCCCTGAGACAAACCTGTCAGGTTGGCGGAAGAATTTATCGCTCAGCTCGGCTGTGCCGGAACAATCTGCAAATCGTAATTTTTCCCTTCCCAACGCTCGTCCGCGTACCAAAAATAAGTGAACGAGACCGCTCCCTGCGCCTCTTTGTCGATGGGAATGTCTACATAAGCGCCTGAGGAGCCTACGTACTTCGACTCAAGCGTATGTTGCGTGACCCATCCGTCCAGCGTCAAAAGCAGGCGGAAGCGTCCAGTGTCGAAAACTCGCAGAATCTTCCCAGCGCCGATGCTCGATACAACATGGTCCCGTTTGAATATGGTAATCGGCTGTGTTCGCCGTGGGCCTTGATAGCGTTTTTTTACCGGTTCTACCAGGTCGAAGACCTTGCCGTCGCTCACCGATCGCAGCAACTTGATATATTCCGAATGCGCCCACGCCAATGGCATGGCGGAACCGGAAGGGCGACCCAGCAGCATTCCCTTGCCCGGAATGTCCGGGGCGTCCCATATCTGTTCCGGCAGCATTCCGCCAGCGGAGCTGAACTTTTCAAGGGCGGCTATCATGGGGCGAACGTCATTGCCAGCGGCGAGTTCGTAATGCGCGCGTTCGCCAGCCAGCAGTGGCCAGGCGCGGCCCTGCCCCCAGCCGTCATACGGCCCGCCATCGTGCTTCTGGCCATAACCGTCGTGGTTGTAGCGGCGCCAGCAGTCGCCATAGGGGGTATTGACCTTCAAGATCGCATCGACAACCTTGAGCGAGTCCACAATCAAAGGATCCTGGGGAGACCGGATGCCATAGCGGACCAATTCCAGAAATCCCTGATCGATGATCTCCCGCGCATCAAAGTCGCATTGCTCGCCTGGACCGCGATTGGCCAGTTGTATGCGGCCTGCGCCGATGGCTGAATTGAAGTATGGGTCGCCGGGAGATGGTGGACGAATTCGCATGTAGTGGCGACGCACATCCGGCAGTAAGATGCCGTCATCGGTGACAGTCCAGGCTTCCAGATTGGACTCAATCCAGTCGGCAAATACTGCATAAAAGTCGGCCAAATCAGCGGCGTCGTGCGCCCGGACCAGTTCGCTGGCACAAATGAGTCCTGTAATGACGGCAGCAAGGGTAGACGGCGAATACCCCGCATTTTCCTCCCATCGTTCCTGTTGTGTGATGGGGGCGAACTTCATGAGAAACCCGGCGGCGCGTTCGACGAAGGGGAAGACGTCGAAATTGCCCAACGCATTCTGCTTCCATAGCCGCCACGCCAGGATGATAGGGAATGCCACCTCGTCCAATTGCATGCCTGACCAGTAGGGCGTTCCATTGATCCAGAAATTCTGAGAAAATCCTCCATCCGCGCGCTGGGCGCAGGCCAGGTAAACCAACGCACGCAGGGCCGTCTCGACGCGGTCAACGGCCATGAGAGCGGTCGCCGTCTGCACCATGTCGCGGGTCCAGACAAGGTGATAGCCGCCGAGGTCATCATCGCCTTTGGACTGGCCCCAGGGAATGGAGGCGGAAGCAATGAACGCGCCCTGAAATGTTTTATCCTCATGCGCCAGCAGAACACTGTGGCTAATGCGCAACAGACGACCTTTATCGTCTGACGCGGAAACCAGCTGTAGTGGGCATTTGGCGCGATGCCACTGTGTTGTAAAACGCTCCAGATGCGACTGGAAATTTGTCGCCAACGACTGCATCGTAGCCGCCAGCGCAGCATGGTTGCCGCGCCCAAACCCTACGGCCACGGTAAACTCGCGATGCTGGGCAATGTCAATCTCACCCATGACGGCGATGTTGCCATCCAGCGCCCGATCGAACTCCCAGTTCATTTTGAAGTCCTGGTTCAGGTCCTGCCAGCCGTCGCTGGTGCCCACGTAGCCGCAGGAGGCCTTGGTGAAACCGCAGTCCGCAGCCATGGCAAGTGATGTAATGTCCTTCCACGCCAGCAGAATGCGCTTGCCGCCGACGTCGACCACACGTGCAGAGTTTCCAGCACCGCCCACTTCCAAGTGTGGCGA
>JAKAYS010000181.1 GCA_021826695.1 Acidobacteriota bacterium
CCTGCACGTTTCACGCGGAACCCGAATCGCATATCTTCCAGCACTTCCATCCGCAGCGCTGTGTATCCGTCCAGCTTGTCGTATACAGACCTGCGGACCATGTTGAACGCACCCACGCCGACATAGTCACGCATGGCGTTTGGGTCGGCAATCTTCCATGGGCGGGCCGCCAGCGCGGAGACGCTTTGAAAAAATGCAATCAGCATCTTTTCCGCCCAGCCGCGCAGAACAAGAGTGGGGAAAACGACCAGATGGTCGGCCTGACTGCGCATCGCATAAATGACGGCGCGGCGGATTGCGTCCGGAGTAAATAGCACATCGGCATCGGTAAACAATAGCCACTCGGACTCGACGCCAGCCGCGGCCAGCGCCATGGCGCGCGGCTTCCCCAGCCATCCCTCCGGTAATTCGGTCACATGGAGTACTTGCAGGCGACCTCGCGCATCCGGTTCCGCGGCAATTCGGTCCATGATGGGGCCAGTCGCATCCGTGGAGCGATCATCGACTGCAATTATGGCAAGATGAGGAAAGTCGCTCGCGAGCAGGCTGCGCAGAGAATGCTCGATGGCTGCGGCTTCATTTTTAGCGGGAACAATTACCGTTATTGAAGGCCACGCTGTCGAGTTGTCCGCGGCGTCATAGGCAGTATCCAGAAGGTTTGGAATGCGCGGCAGCATCCGCAGCGCGGGAAGCACCCGCGACAGCCATACTAGAGCAATCAACCAGCTCCATCCAGCAAACATTGCATATCGATGGGAAACAATCCATGGCAGCCAGGGCATACTCCCCTAGTATGCCGACTCAAGCCATCTCAAACAATTGCAGCATCCACTTCGGGCGCGTAGCGCGCGCCGGCAAAGATCAGAATTCCCGATGCTATCAGGGACACCAGTGTAATCGACAATCCGGCGCGCAAGGAAGAATGGTCCGATATCCAGCCGATGATGCGTGGCGAAGGCGCGTCGCCCAGCGCGTGAATCATGAATAATTCAATGGCGATGGCCGTCGAGCGTATCGGCGCGGCGACAGCATTTACGATTGCGGCATTGAGCGGGCCAGTGTTCAGGAAGAGAAAAAACTCCGCCATCGCAAGAGATGGGACCATCGCAACGCGTGGACCATAGAACGTTAGCAGCGCGAACGGCGCAGCCAGCAACATACTCCACCCGGACAGAAGATATAGCGCGGCCTTGTTCCGCCGCAACCAGCGCTGCGCCAGCCACCCACCGAGCCAGGTCCCGGCAATGCCATCGACCACTGTGATTCCGCCGAGAATCTGGCTGGCGCCAGCCAATGTATAGTGTCCGTGGCGATAAAGAAACGTCGGCATCCAGACAGAGATTCCACCTAAAGAGAAGACCATCGTCGCCATGCCCAGGGTTGCCGTCCAGTAAGCGGGATTGCGCGCCAAAGTCGTCAATGTAGCGCGATAACGAGATGGTTCCAGCAGCTCAGATACAAGATGTTCGGAAGTGCCACGCTGTGGCTCCCGCATAAAAATCCAAGCCAATACAACGACCAGAATGCCGGGCGCAGCCGCCGCGTAAAATGGTGCTCGCCATCCGTAGGCCTGCCCCATTGTGCCGCCCAGCATATAGCCGAGCGCGGCGCCCACTGGCAGGGAGAGATAGAAAATCGTCAGGATACGATTGCGCTGCTCCGCCGGCCAATAATCGGAAAGCAGCGCAGGCGCGTAAATACAGAAGCTTGCCTCACCGATGCCAACAAGCGCATGCCGCAGATAGAGTTGCCCGTAGGAATGGACCAATGCCGTCGAAAGGGTGAGAACGCTCCACAACAGCGCGCCTGCCAGGATCAGCGGCTTGCGCGGGAAGCAGTCACCCAGCCAGCCCGTCAGCGGCGCGGCAATCATATAGGTAACGAAGAATGCAAAGGTCAGCGCACCCATCCGCTCGTCATTCACATGAAACGCGCGCTGTACCAGGGGCTGCACTCCAGCCAGCACGTAGCGATCGGTATAGTTCAAAAGATTCAGCGCGGTCAGCAGGGCCAGCGCCGTCCAGGCCGCGCTCGCGGGAAGTAGCGTCGGGGAAAATGCGGCTCGTGGATGATCGGGCAATCCAGGCATGAGCCGTCAGCATATCAGGCCACATCTGGAATTTCTGCGATTTGAGAATGCGGAAGAAAAAGTGGGCTTTAGCTATCCAGCAGTTGCGAATGCTTACCTGCGTTTAGCCTTGGCCTTGACTGACGGTCGCGGCCAGCGCGCTTCCACGGTCGTTGAAATTCCTCCACGAGGACGGAAATCTCCCTGCACAAACGCCCAGACTGGGTCGCACGCCTTCACCACGTCCTCCAGCACCTGGTTGACGATATTTTCCTGGAAAATCCCCAGGTTTCGATAGCTGAAGAGATATTCCTTGTACGATTTCAGCTCCAGGCAATGTTTGCGTGGCATATATCGCAGGATGATGACGCCAAAGTCGGGCAGCCCGGTCTTCGGGCAGACGGAAGTGAACTCCGGATCGTCAATGACAATTTCATAGGCCGGAAACTGATTCGGCCAGGTCTCGATCCGAGGAAATTTGAAATTGAGGCCAGATTTTGCGTGGTCTTCTGTGTAGCGCTGGAGCTTAATTTTTTCTTTTGACGGCATACTCTCCTTATTGTAATTGTACGAAATAGATGATTTCCATGGATGCTCCGGATCGGCCACGCGAGACCCCAGTGCCAATAAGCGGTAATTTGACTGCGATTCTCAGTCGGCCATGGTGGACGTTCCTTGCATGTTTGTAGGATCGCGCCTGATGACCTTCGCAATAACCCAAGATGATTGAATCCCTTACAAGCCTCCCGCGTCTTATATACTGACAATTCCGACTAATCCGATATGGCTGATACTGCTCCTTCCAACACACGGAAAAAGACCCGAAACCTATGGGTGCTCCTCGGTCTTGCACTTCTTGCAGCAGCGTTGTTGCTGCACTACCATGACCAGACCCAGGTGCGCATCCGCATGGCCAAGGTACAGCGTGGAGAATTGATCAGCACTTTGAGCACCAATGGAAAAGTGGAACCGGTACAGAACTTTGCTGCGTACAGTCTGAAGCCTGGGACTGTGAAGGCGATCTATGTACATGAAGGTGAAAAGGTCCCCGCTGGAAAACTTCTACTGACGCTCGACGATTCCAATGCCAAGTCCGATCTAGCGGCGGCGCAAGCTGCCATGATTGGCGCGCAGGCGAAATTGCAGGCCCTCCAACACGGTGGAACACGACCGGAGCAAATCACGCTGGTCGGCAACATCGAAAAGGCAAAGGCGGCGCGGGTCCAGGCTGCCGCGACCCTTGCCACGCTGCAACAGTTGCAGAAGCAGGGCGCGGCCTCGGCCAGTGAAGTAGACTCCGCGCGCAATGCGCTGGCCGCAGACGACGCAGCCTTGAAGGTGCTCTACCAGCAACGATCGAAAAATTTTTCTCCCATCGATTTAGAGCACGCGCAGGCCAATCTTGCCAACGCGCGGGCCACCTATGCGTCCGCTCTCGATGTCCTGCAAAATGAAGATGTTCATGCTCCTTTTGCGGGTACCGTGTATTCAGTGCTGGTCCGGGCCAGCGATTTCGTGCAGGCTGGCGATAGGTTGCTGCAAATGGCGGACCTGAAAAAAATGCAGATTCGCGCATATTTCGATGAGCCGGAGATTGGAAAACTCGTCGTCGGAATGCCGGTCACGATCGTCTGGGAAGCGAAGCCCGGCCGCGTGTGGCACGGCCATATCGTCCGCACTCCGACAACGATCGTCAGCTATGGCACGCGCAACGTGGGTGAGGCATTGATCTCCGTCGATGATTCCGATGGGACCTTGTTGCCGAACACCAATGTAACGATCACGGTCACTTTGGTGGACCTTCACGATGCTCTTATCGTTCCGCGCGAAGCGTTGCGGGTCGATGACAGCGGAGACTACGTGCTACAGGTGGTTGACGGCCATTTACAGCGCGTGCATGTAAAGATTGGCCAACTGAACCTTACGCAAGTCCAAATCCTTGCCGGGCTGCCGGAGAATGCTGTGGTCGCGCTTTCTGCGATTGACGGCTCCACTCTTCGCAGCGACCTTGCGGTACGCAGCGCGGACTGACTATGGACTTAATAGCTTCATCGCGAGGAGAAGCAGTATCTTGAGACCGTTCCTTGCATTCGTTGCAACGGCATGCGGCATGGCTCTTGCAGCCAGCGCCCAGGCGCCCAATGCCTCCGTATCGAAGGCGTCGTTGCCCAATGCTCCCCAACCACGCGCTGCGATATCGACCAAGCAACATCCAATTCTGTCGGCCTCCAGCGTCGGACCGGATATATCTTTGGAGTTCAGCAACTCAACACAGGTTGACCCCGACGCCGGCGACGTTTCGCTTTACACCATCGTCGATCTTGCGCTTCGCAACAGCAAAACGGTACAAATCGCAGAGGCGGAACAGCAACACGCTCTCGGAGCGTGGAATGAAACTCGCCATGCCTATATTCCCAGCTTCGCCGTCGGCTCCGGGTTGGGCTATTCTTACGGCTTCCCTATTGGTGGCCCTTACCTGTTTAGCGTCGCCTCCAACTCTTTGTTGTTGAGTTTTTCGCAGCACGACTATATCCATTCGACCCGCGCGGCGTGGAAAGCTGCCACGCTTGCCGTAAAAAACGCCCGTCAACAGGTGATCCTCGACGCGTCTTTGAAATACATCGAACTCAACACGGCTATGGGACAAATTGCCGCACTCAACCAGGCAATGGCTGATGCCGACACCATGGTCGGAGTGGTGGAAGACAGAATGCATGCGGGCCTGGAGAGCAAAATCAATCTGACGCAGGCCCAGTTGACGCGCGCGAAGATCCATCTGCGTGAGATTCAAATGGAGGACCATGCCGACGAACTGCGGAAGCATCTTGCCGAATTGACCGGCCTGGAAGCAGCCTCGATTGTCCCGTCTGCTTCCTCGATACCCCCCTTGCCCGATCTGGACTTTCCCTCCCTGATGCGGGACGGAGATCAATCCCCAAAGGTGCAAGCTGCATTCGCCACCGCAGAATCGAGAAGGTTTAGTGCGTTGGGGGACAAAAATCAGAATTATCGACCGACAGTCGGCATGGTTTTTCTCTACCAGCTTTTTTCCACATTCAATGGCTATCAACAGTATTACCTGTCGTTTCAGCAAAACAATATTGCAGCCGGCATTCAGGCGTTGTGGCCATTGTTCGATCCAGTTCGACGGGACAAAGCGGTGGAGTCGAAAGCGGAAGCGGTCCGAGCACAGCGCCAGGCGGAGCAGACCCGCATTCAAAACAACGAAAACAATTTTGCGCTGTGGCATAGCCTGCGTGAACTGGAAGCGCAGGAGCAGGTTGCCGATCTGCAACAGCAGCTCGCGCAAGACACTTTAAGCTCCATCGAGACACAGATGGAACACGGGTCGGCCTCTGCCGCTGGAGCGCCGATCACACCGCAACAGACGCAGGAATATCGCATTGAAGAACGCACCGGCTATGTCGATTTGCAGGACGCGCAGTTCAGTGTGACTCGCGTCAAACTGGATCTATTGAATGCCGTCGGTGGACTGGAAGACTGGGCCAAAACCGGGTTGCAATCGTCTCCGGGTTCCCACGCTTTGATACCCCAAGTCATTCAGCACTAAGCAGAATCTCGCCAGTAAAGCTGCAAATTCCGGCACCATACGTCAAACGGCTGGGCACGACACTTTGGGGCCACGTTTAACCGAACATTGCCCCGCGCAAAGTGCTAAAATTAAGGTTGAATCTTATGCCCCTTAAGACAATTTTTCTAAACCCGCCTTCATTTGAGAACTTCGACGGTGGAGCCAGTTCACGCTGGCCCGCTACCCGCGAAATCGAATCCTACTGGTATCCAGTGTGGCTGGCGTATCCAGCCGGGATGCTGGAAGGTTCACGGTTGCTCGATGCCCCGCCGCACCATGTTAAGGCGCCGGAAACCATTGAAATCTGCAAACAGTACGAATTTCTCGTTCTGTTCACTAGCACCCCAGGCTGGCAGGGCGACCAAAAACTCGCTGAAGCCATCAAGGCGGCAAATCCGTCGATTCGCATCGCGTTTGTC
>JAKAYS010000182.1 GCA_021826695.1 Acidobacteriota bacterium
GCCCGGGCCACGCCGACTACATCAAGAACATGATTACCGGCGCGGCGCAGATGGACGGGGCGATTCTGGTGGTTGCGGCGACCGACGGACCGATGCCGCAGACCAAGGAGCACGTGCTGCTGGCGCGCCAGGTGGGCGTGCCGTACATCGTGGTGTTTCTGAACAAGTGCGATGCGGTGGACGATCCGGAGCTGATCGACCTGGTGGAGATGGAAGTGCGCGAACTGCTGAGCAAGTACCAGTTCCCCGGCGACGATGTGCCGGTAATTCGCGGCTCGGCGCTGGGCGCGTTGAATGGCGAGGCGGAGTGGGAAGCGAAGATCGACGAGCTGATGGAAGCGGTGGACAAGAGCGTGCCGATGCCGCAGCGGGCCATCGACCAGCCGTTCTTGATGCCGATCGAAGATATTTTTTCGATCTCGGGCCGTGGCACGGTGGTGACGGGCAGGATCGAGCGCGGCAAGGTGAAGGTGGGCGAGGAGACGGAAATCGTCGGGTTCCGCGAGACGCGCAAGACGGTGGTAACGGGCGTGGAAATGTTCAAGAAGCAGTTGGACGAGGGCCTGGCGGGAGACAACGCGGGGCTGCTGCTGCGCGGCATTCCGAAGGAAGATGTGGAGCGTGGGATGGTGCTGGCCAAGCCTGGATCGATCACGCCGCACACCAAGTTCAAGGCGGAGATTTACGTGTTGAGCAAGGAAGAGGGCGGACGGCACACGCCGTTCTTCAACGGCTACCGGCCGCAGTTTTATTTCCGCACCACGGACGTAACTGGCGTGGCCAAGTTGCCGGAAGGCACGGAGATGGTGATGCCGGGCGACAACGTGGCGCTGGAGATCGAACTGATTACGCCAGTGGCCATGGAAAAGGGGCTGCGGTTCGCCATCCGCGAAGGCGGACGCACCGTCGGCGCCGGGGCCATTGCCGAGATTTTGAAGTAAAAGAAGGCTAAAGATAGTTAAATGTTGCGGATATGCCGATTGGGATTGAGTTAAAAATCCCAGCAAGCAAATGCGACGAAAATCGGATAGGATAAAAAGATGCGCGAAATTATTACGTTGCAGTGTCCGGATTGTAAAGAGCGGAACTACTCGACCACCAAGAACAAGAAGAAGACGACCAGCCGACTGGAGTTCTCCAAGTTTTGCAACCGTTGCCGCAAGCACACGGCGCACAAGGAAACCAAGTAATCTGGGCGCTTTGTCAAGCAAAGTTTCAATAAGGGATAGGGGCGTAAGCTCAACGGTTAAACTGCTGGTCTCCAAAACCGGACTTGGGGGTTCGAATCCCTCCGCCCCTGCCAGTCTTAGTTGGGCTGGCCTTTGAGCAGCGACTTCGCGATATGCGGAGTGCAGTCGGTTGAGAAGGAAATATTTATGGCGAAGGCAATAGCGGCAACTGGCGAAGCGAGCAGCGCGACGCCGCAGTGGAAGCAGGGGCCGGAGCGGTTTCTGAATTTCCTGAAGGACGTCCGCAGTGAGATGCACAAGGTGGTCACGCCGTCGCGTCAGGAAGTGCGGACGACTACGACAGTCGTCATTATCACGGTGTTTATGTTCGCGGCGTACTTTTACCTGGTGGACACGGTTGTAGGTCGGATCATGCAGTCGCTGCTGGCCTGGCTGACGCACTAATCAAAGTTAACGCCGACAAGGTGAGTCGGCAAGGTGAGATGGATGGCAGAAGAAGTAAAAGTCGAAGCGCAACAGGCATCCGGTGAGACGCCGCCAGAGCTGGCGCCTCCAGTCAACGAGCGCTTCCGTTGGTACATCATTCACGCCTATTCCGGCTTCGAGCGGAAGGTGCGCGAGTCGATCGAGAGCCGCGTGCAGGCGTACGGGCTGCATGACCGCATCGGTCGCATCATGGTGCCGACCGAGCCGGTGACAGAGATTCGCAATGGCAAGAAGTACACCATCGAGCGCGTCTTTCTGCCGGGATATGTATTGATCGAGATGGACCTCGATAATGAAATCTGGCACCTGGTCAAGAACACTCCTCGTGTGACGGGGTTTCTGGGGACAGGCGAGAAGCCGGTGGCGTTGACGGAAGAAGAGATCAGCTCCATCATCTTCCGCTCGGATGTGTCGAAAGACAAGCCGCGCATGAAGGTGAAGTTCGAAAAGAACGAGTCGGTGAAGATCACCGAAGGGCCATTCGCCAACTTCAACGGTGTTGTGGATGAAGTCAACGAAGATCGTGAAACATTGAAGGTGATGGTGACGATCTTCGGCCGCTCCACGCCGGTAGAGTTGGAATTCAGCAAAGTTGAAAAAATCGCATAAAACGAGAGAATACCGATAAAGGAGTCATTCTAAACGAAGGTCGGTCGCTGCGGCGACCGAAGAATGACAGGCCTTTTTCGAAAGGAATTTAGAAATGCCTCCAGTTAAAAAAGTACAGACACAAGTGAAGTTGCAGATTGTGGCGGCAAAGGCGACGCCAGCTCCCCCTGTCGGCCCGGCCCTCGGGCAGGCGCAGGTCAACATCATGGAATTCTGCAAGCAGTTCAACGCGCGCACGCAAACCCCGGACATGGCTGGCTTGGTGATCCCGGTTGTCATCACCGTATACACGGATCGCAGCTTTACGTTCGTCACCAAGACGCCACCGGCGGCAGTGTTGCTGAAGAAGGCGGCAGGCGTGGCGAAGGGTGCGGGCAATCCTATTAAAGACAAGGTTGGCAAGGTGACTGAGAAGCAGGTTGCCGAGATCGCCAAGCAGAAGATGCCCGATCTCAACGCCGCTTCCGTGGATGCCGCGATCCGGTCGATCAAGGGAACCGCGCGCTCGATGGGGATTGAAGTCGTCGCATAACGAGCGGGGATGCGAGATGATATGGACCGATGAAGTGGCTGGCCTATCGCTCATCGTACTTTCGCGATGAGCGGATTTAATTAACCAGTGGCAGCCGCTGCGGAGGACTGACCCATGGATCGGGTCGGCCCGGAATTTGGTGATCCCGACGCAAATGCGTCAGCAGTTCAACAGTCTCTCCCAATCGAAGGATGAGCCGTAAGGCTGGGGAGTAGTCGTGCTTTGGAAGGCTCCTTTATTTTTTGGGGGAAGGCCGATCAAGCAGTGGGCCGGAGTCGGTCGAAGAGTTTGGTCTTGGCCTGTTGCCTGCGTTGGGCGGCGGCGGTGTCGCTGATGGCCGCAGCGATGCGTCGCAGGGTATTGAGCTGAAGGCTGTCGCGCAGGTGCTGCGCGGGATGGTTCAGCGCCAGCGGGGTCCGGTAGCGGCGGTAGCGGCGGCGGAGGGAGCCTTGCGGAATTCCTATCCAAATCGCCACTTGCTGGCTCGGGTCTTAAAGTGTGCAGACTAGGATTTCTGGCTGGACAAATGTCGATTCCTGACGATTTTGATCGGATGGGCAGTGCTGACATTGAGGATATGTTTGATGGCGAAGATTGAAGATGTACCTCGCCGCATTGAACGCGCGCTGAAGATCTCCATGGAGCGTTTCCGGGTGAAGAGTCCTTTGACGGCATAAAGCTTTGTTTATCAGCAAGAAAGGCGCTTCCGGCTGTATGCGAGAGCGCCTTTTCGTTTGACTAGGAACAGGATTTTTCACAAAAGACCATCAAATGTGATATTCATAGCATCCATGTCATTAGGTATTGCGTTCAAGGGACCAGAGGGAATCGTCTTGGCTGCGGATAGTCGCGTCACGTTGAATAACGCATTTGTTCAGCCGAACGGCCAGACAATGGTTCTCGCTTCTACTTTCGATAACGCTACGAAGCTCCTCAAGATCAAGGGACAGGATTTTGTTGGTGCGGTGACCTATGGGGTTGGTGCCATTGGGCAACAGGCTCCTCGAACTGCACACAGCTTCATCCCGGAATTTGAGGCCATTCTACAGACAAAACATAATGGCGGGCGATTAAGCGTAGAGCAGTTTGCACAGGAATTAAGTGACTTTTTTCTTGATCAATGGAATACCCATACGCAGGGAGCGAATCCACAGGGTGATATGGTGTTTCTTGTCGGAGGATACGACGAAAATGCTCCATACGGACGCGTGTTTGATTTTTTTATCCCTGGCAAACCCAAGCCGATCGAGCAATTTGCTGCTACGGGGAATTTTGGGGTGATCTGGGGGGGACAACGCGAACATGTGGATAGGCTACTTAGCGGGTATGATCCGCGAGTATTAGAGATGGTGGGTGTCGAGTTTAGTCTCGACGCCCAAAAAAAAGAGGAGTTCAAAAATAAGCTCGCGCAACTTACAACTCCGATTCCATATGCCTTCCTTCCACTGCAGGATTCTGTAGACCTGTCAATTTTCCTCATTCGGACGACGATACGAATCCAAACGTGGCTGGTGGGCGTACGAGGTGTAGGTGGTGCGATTGATGTTGCCACAATTACTAAAACCGACGGCTTCCGAGCCGTACAAGTCAAGCAAATAATCGGAGAACAGAGCGTCTAAAGCTTCGAGGGAGAAATTTATGTACAGCACTCTTGAATTAGGAATTGCAGGTACGAAGGAATGGCTGGCCGCAAGTAAGAACATGACTGTTTTCAATGATTCTTATGTTGGATCAACTTGCTCTGGCAGTGATATTGCACAAACGCGGAAGCTGGGATTCTTGGCTGGTCAATTCTCAATCCCGGAAGATTTTGACCGGATGGGATCCGTCGAGATCGGCGAAATGTTTGACGGCGAAGCGTGAAGTTGCTTCTCGATACTCACCTGTTGCTGTGGGTAGCCAATGATCCCAGCCGGTTGTCGCAGGCTGCTCGTAACTGGATCGAGGATATGAACCATGAAATGCTCTTTAGCGCTGCAAGTTTATGGGAAATTGTGATCAAACGCAGCCTGGGTCGTGACGACTTTCAGGCGGATGCGCGTTTGCTGCGGAGGGGATTGCTGGACAACGGGTATCGGGAAGTTTCTATTACGAGCGAACACGCATTCGCCCTTGCGAGCCTGCCGTCCATTCATAAGGATCCTTTCGACCGCATCCTTGTTGCACAAGCCACGGTTGAGGATATGATTCTGCTGACGACAGATCCTGTAGTTGCAAGTTACCCCGGGCCTATTCGCGAGGTTTGAAGCTTAACCTCCGCAGCTCGAACCGAGCTATGGCTCGTCGATCTATACTCACGTATACTGATCGAAGCGATAAAATTGTTTTTCGATAGGGACTACCATGCCGAAAATGAAGACGCACAAAGGCGCGGCCAAGCGTTTCAAGAAGACCGGAAGCGGTCGAGTGAAGCGCGGCCAGGCCTTCATGCGGCACATCCTTACCTCGAAGGCTACCAAGACCAAGCGGCACCTTGCCGCTTCTGCCATGGTCTCGGATGCCGACTTGCCAAAGGTGCTGCGCATGATTCCATACGCCTGATCGGCTCGCCACGGCGAGTTGGGCCCGCACGCGTTCGAGGCCCCCGGAAGCGACTTTCGCAAGAAAAGTTTCCGATGAGATCGGACGAAGACAAGCGAGTGAAGAGGTGAACCAGCGCAGGCAACCAAGCCAGCGACTCCTGCCTCCAGCCGCAACAAACTACGCCAAGAGCAACACAAAAGGGAGAAACCAACTATGCCTCGCGTCAAACGTGGCAATAAACGCAAAGAGTATCGCAAGAAGATCCTGAAGCGCGCCAGCGGCTACTTTCTCACCAAGTCCAAGCTGTACCAGGCCGCAGAAGAGGCGGTCGAGCGCGGACTGAAGTTCGCCTATCGCGGCCGCCGCGAAAAGAAGCGCCAGTTCCGTTCGCTCTGGATTGTCCGCATCGGCGCCGCCGCCAAGCTGAATGGCATGAGCTATTCGCAACTGATCCACGGGCTGAAGCTGGCCGGTGTCGAACTGGACCGCAAGGTCCTGGCAGATATCGCCGTCAAGGACGCAGCGGGATTTACCGCTCTGTCCGAACAGGCCAAGTCTGCTTTGACGAAGGAACACAACGAGCGCAACGCAGCGTA
Source organism: Acidobacteriota bacterium (assembly GCA_021826695.1). GTDB lineage: Bacteria > Acidobacteriota > Terriglobia > Terriglobales > Acidobacteriaceae > JAKAAZ01. The sequence goes on from JAKAYS010000182.1 coordinate 5,937, forward strand.
GTCTCAGTCGGAAAAAGAGAAACAAAGGCACGGTCTATGGCCGTGCCTTTCTGTCAGTAGAAAGGCAACGATTTTGCGAGGTATCTTTCCCAGGTT
>JAKAYS010000183.1 GCA_021826695.1 Acidobacteriota bacterium
CGTCCGTACCTTCACCTTTCTCGACCGCAAGCACCTGAAACTCCATGGGCAGGAGATCGTCGTGCAGAGACTCAGGGGAAACGCTCACTTTAGGCGGTGGCGTTTTTCCACTTCCCCGATATTTTCTGGTCTTCCCCTCATTTTCGCTGGTGTCCGCGGCATCCTTGTTTCTACGCCTGATAACACGTACCCGATCTTTTTTATCCACCCGACGCACTTCGATTTCCCGGTCAAAAATGCTGGTTCTCGTCAATATCGGCAGGGCTGGCTGATGAACATCCGTCCTACTACCCGAACCTGCCGTGTCTATGACAGGAACGTCACCTGATGACGGACCGCCGTCTGGCCCGCGCCTTTTGGGCGGACTTTTTGGCATCCGCACCGTGATCGTTTTCCCCAGCGACGGATGGGAAAAATACAAAACATCACAGGGTACCCTCTTCCCTGTGAACTCGGAAATTTCCAAGATAAGCCACTGATTTCCTTTCCGCACTCCACGAAACTTCATTCCACAGTCATGAAGATCGGGAGGATCAAAGGTCATATACCTTTGTTTGAATGTTCGTTCGTAGACACTGTCCCAGGCGCGTTGCCCCTCAGGATCCACCGCCAGCCAAGAAAATTCCAGGATAAATGACCTCTTGAGTGATCTCACTGGCATTTGCTGCGTATAATCGAGCTGCAGACGAGGATGAAACCCAGGTTCGACCGGCCTGAAGAGTGTCATGATGCCTCCAGGCTGCATAATATGATTGGCAAGCGTTTTATTATGTAGAAACAGGCTACGGATGAGTTCCATGGTCGGCACCAAATACTCCACCTGACCCACTCGATAACGCAAGAGTCGCTGCACCCCGTGTGATTTGCCTGCAAACGAATATAATTCTGGTGGAATGTCGGACGAGTTGATTTCCTCTCCTGCCGCCAGATTGGGAACAATCACTTCCGAATATTCGCCGTAGGTTATCGGGAGCAACTTACCTTCGGAGAAGCGATAACCGAGTGCCAGCACCGGGAACAGCCCAATAGGTACGGGCCACATCACAAATTCGCCTGACGACACGCCGCGGGTGACTATACGTACCTGCCACCCTTTTTTATCGTCTTGCTCAACTCCGGCCAACCAGTGCAGTTCCAGCACTTCAGATTTTCCGCGCAATATATCTATTTTGATCAGTGTGTTGCCCTCTCTTCCGAGGATCTGTCGGTTATCTCCAGCGCGGCCAGCGCGGCTTCCACGTTCGGCGAAGCCTTTGGGGGTAGGCCCGCTAAGCGGCGCACACGCCATGGCCGCGTCGGCAATGCCTGGCGATCCAATTCCGAGACAGTCCAAGCAATACGGCGCAGGCGAAACGCATCAATAGTCTCCGTGACCTCGCCAAGCACACCGATACTTTTAGGCAGTTTTGCCTGTCGTTCTGTAATCCGGCGTGGCCGCCCCAACTTGCGCTCCAAAGCAGCCTGGGTAACGCGTTGCGGCGGAGCCTCCCGAGTGATTTCCTGCGCAACCTTACGCAGTTGGATCGCCATGCTACGATCCAATGTCTCCCAGTCCACACGCAGATCAGGCCATTTCTTGTGCAGTGCCGTTGGTGAGTGTTGTTCCAGCCACTCCCTGTCATGGCGGTACAACCATGAATGTTCTTTAGGTAGCAGGAGTGCTAGTCGCCGACGTGATAAATCAGCGTGATTCTGCTGCATGTCCAACCACCGTGTTCTTATGGCATCCCGGTCTGGCACCAATGTTCGGGAATGTCGCGCGGGTAAAGACTTCCAGGGCACATTCAACCCGAGTCGGGAGGCGTGCAACCTCACCGTCCCCGGATCAATGGCAAGATATCTGGCTACCGCCCTGAGTCCCAGGCCTTCCGCCACTTTCTGCCGGATTTGACTGTCCAGTAGGGGGCCAAAGTCCAAAATGCGTGGCGAACTCCTTGATCCCACCTCTCGACTGTACACAAATCCGCAGGCGCAGGAAAATCGGCCAATCACTCGGCCCCGTTCGTGACGCAGGGTCAGTGCCTGGACCACCTTTTGCCCATGGTGCTTTGCCAGTGGGTTAAAACATTCCCACGGTCCTCTCCCAAAAGAATGTACCATTCGCGATTGCGGCAGTTGTTTGTCGAGGAAAAGCTGGAATAGAATATGCCGCAACGGATGAAATGCCTTTCTGTGTTTCCGGACCATGGCCGTAGGCCAATCGCCGCCGAGGCCATCGGGGATCAGATCGACGACTGGCTCAAAAAAGTTGGCAAAGGCATCTTGAAAAAGCGACTGATCGACACGCTCCCTACCTTTAGCAAAACCGTGATCGCGGACAGCGCCGAGATAATATGCACCCCAGTCGCGATGAGCAGAGCGCATGGAGACATGATTAAGCAGCGCCGCACTTCGCCTAGCAATGTCCTGCAACAGCGCCATTTGGCGCAAGTCGCTCACCCAAGCGGGCAACACCACCACCGGCGGGCAGTTGTGGAGATTCAACGCAACAAATTCATGCTGATTATGCGTATGGGGAGACACGCTGCTATCAGCCAAGGCCATGCCATGATCGGGGCATACCAGAACACCAGGAAGCTGATGGCTGCGCTTCCAATATCCTTCACCGTAACGGCCCAGCATTTCGCCAAGGCAAGCGGGGCAATAGCGCAAACGCTCCGGAGCCGAAATCACACTCGCCGTAAGACCCAGGCGCATAAATACGCCATCCGCTGGACCGTCCACCAACGACGCCATTACGGATTCTGCCACGGCCTCCGATACAAACGCCGTGTAATAAAGATAGAGGGTGGTATCCTTGGTCAATTTATCTGGGCAGAGTCCGCGATCGGCCGGTATTCTTTGGCTCAACGCCGCCACGCGGCTTTGCAAATCAACCGTAGCCCGGACACCGTTTGTACCAAATAAATCCCGCATGGTTTGTTTCGCGCTTCGGGAACACACATGAAGGTGATAGCGCGCGAGCACGCTGTAAAGCAATTCGTCGGGGTAGATTTCGGGGAAATAGGCGAGCACTTGGGGACCGTCACCCTGCGCGATCCACCATGGGTGGTTTGATCGCTCCAGCCCCCAGCAGCGCTTCGTAGGCGGGCAGCCCATCCTTCTTCCCGGCGGCAATAATAATCCTCAGATCTTGTTTGTCAGACGGGCCTTGCGCCTTGGCGGTTTTGCCGCGGGCCGTCGGCCGCCGCGTCTTGGCGGTCGGTTGCGCCGGTCCTCGTTCGCGTAATCTGGTTGAGATGACCGCCACGAGATCCAGAGCCGACAGCCCCTGGTTTTCCGCTTGGACTTCCACCAACAATACCTTGGCGATATCGTGGGCCAGCCCCAGATCCTCCAGGGCACGCAGGATCGGGCCGTCATCATCGTTCACACGGGTATCGTCTTCCGTCGCGGAAATGGCGGGCGTGCGAACTGCCGTGGAGGGCGGATCGGATAGGCGCGCAAGGGAGTCGCCGAACATTTGCCTGACGTGGTCATGCAAGGGGCGGATGTCGTCGTATTTCGCGATCGCCTCCCGGTCATTGCGCTTCAAGGCGTCGATCATTGGATGGATCAGGCGGAGGTGCTCATTCGCGACCTGACGCAGCAGACCCGCATCGATACGCTCCGGCCTGCCCCGTAGAACTCCGAGTTGGATGGCACGCAACTGCGCCATCATGAAGAGGTTGACCAGCACGTCCAGAATCCCCTGGCTTTCCTCATAGAGCGCTTGGCGGATCTCGCCGGTCAGGGGCGAGACCTCCCGCGTCCACTGATAGCTCCACATGTGATCGACAAAATGGTTCCAGGTCGCGCCCACTTCCATGCGCTCCCAGACCAGACTTCCTAAACCACTGGCGCGGCGTGCCTGGCGGAAGTCCCCCTGCAGCAGCGGCAGTGCGCCCAGCGTGCCAATGACAATCACCGGGATGCCGATGGTGTTCACCAATGTTACGAGAAAATTCAACAAGGCGTCGGCTCCAGTGCCGGGAGCTTCCTTGATATGCTGAATCTCGTCGACGATCAGTACGCCGAGGGCATGCAGGTTGGCCATTTGCGCCATCTGGACCATCATCTCGTCCAGGGAACTCCGGCTGGCTCCGTACCGGGCGCGGTAGCGGGTGCCCAATAGATTGTCCATCTCCTGGAAAAAGCTGATGCAGAGTTGTTTGGGGGATCCTTTGTAGGGGCTATCCAGCTTCAGCCAGACCACTTGGTCGAGACTGAAGGGCTCGGCATGGTGGACGACTTGCGGATACAGCTCCAGAACCCTGGCCATACCGTAGCTCTTGCCGATGCCGGAGCAACCAATCAGAGCAAAGCTGCTCGCCGTAGAACGGATCGGGCGCCGGACAGCGGCGAGATCCTTCCCGACAACCCGCTCGTAGCCGTCCTGGAGACGGTGGATGTAGTCGGTAGTGTTGGGATTGCGGCTCAGATACCCTTGGCGGAGGAGCATGCCGAACTTCGCTTCCAGTTGCAGATGGTTCTCCAGCGGCTCGAAATAATTCTTCAGGCGTAGGACACAATGCGCCCGGAGGTGGGCGGCGTAGCCGCGCTCTTTTTCATTAAAAATTGGAGGCGCGGCCATGGTCCGCAAGGCTTCGCGCGCCGACAAGAGGCGCGGCAACTTCGCGATGAAGGGGTTGTCGCGGTATTCCGGCAAGTCGGTCAGGTCATCCCGTGTTGTCATCGCCCTGCTCTTCGTTCTGCCTACGCAGAATCTCCGTGATGTCCGGCAGACTGTAGTCGTCCTCCGGACTCCCCTTGGGGAAGGGGAGGATCTCCCCCTTTTCCTGAGCATCCTCCCGGCGCCGACCGGGGCGGAAGGCTTCTCGTTCCTGGTTCTCCCGTTTTTCCACGCGACGGTTTTCGCGGATGCTGCCCGTTCTCTGGCGATTGCTGCCGGATGAACCGGGTGCGTCCGCGCGCATGGTCTGGGCTTCCTGAACGATTCCTTTGATGTTCTCGGCGAGGTTGATGCGACCGCGCAGCATCTGCGGCTCATGGTTGCGCGCGGCTCGGCTTTCTTCCTGACGGATTTGGTCGATCTCCCATAGCGTCCGGCCCTGGTGATGCCGACTCTTTTGGGTCAGGGCGCAGGGAATGAAGTGGCCCCGTCCCGTCTCGTCCTGCAGGTATATCTCGTCCATGCAGCGCGGTTCGTAGGAGATCCGCACCTTCCATCGAGCCCGTTGTCGCGCGCGCTCGAACCAGTGTTCCTCGATCGCCTTCTGGCAACTGTAGAAGCAGCCGGCATAGCGGATGCCGGTGGCCGTGACAGTCGCCTCGACGCTCGGCAGCAGGCTCAATCGCACCCGTTCCGGCGGGAAGGCGCGCAGGCTACCGCTTCGATGAGCAATCCCCCAGTCCCATAGGTCGGATGGGATCGCCTGAACTCCGTCGGCGATCATGTCGGGCGATTTCTCGTAATCCCGGAGGAGATGTTGGTTGTTATAGTACAGGATGCAGTAGAGGACGATACGGGTGAATTGGTCTATATCCAGAGTCGCGTCGAGACGGTAGTCCCTGGCGCCGCGCTCCTGGAAATCCGGGGCGACATAACCGGCCACATAAGCCTTGAAACGGGCGGGAATCAGGCGAAACCGCTGCTCGACGATGCCCTTCCAGTCCGCACGGTAGGGCGCGGCGTTTTCCACCCGCACTTGGAAGTTGTTGATAAGGGTCTCAATGGCGCTGCCGGCAATCTCCCCTCGGTCACCGAGCAAAACGTCGGGCAGGGCCTGGCACGGCCAGTCCGCCGCGCCGATCTCGACGCCAAACTGACGGCAATATTCCACCTTTTCCGTGGCTGTATTGGACAGGGCCATCATCGCCCCGACCCAGGAAGGTCCCTCGAACCCCACATACACGCCGGTGATCATGCGGCTGAACACGTCGATGACGATGTACAGCACCGGGCGTCCGACGATCTTTGTACGGTCATATCGCGATACCAGGTACACGTCCGCGATGGTCGCGTCGATCTGGTACCGGGAGGCGGGGCCGACCGTTTCCGCCGTCGACGATCCCAGGAGG